>CAZWPW010000021.1:0-16334 GCA_964635525.1 uncultured Bacteroidaceae bacterium | reverse complement strand
AAAGGGAGCAGGCAAAACTGTAAAGTTCTTTTGCCCGCTCTCTACGCATGTATGCACCGATTGCTGCGGTTGAATGGTCAGTCAGGGAATTCTCCCACCACGTTGGAAATGTTTTGGAAAAACATGACGTAGTAAATAGGGATATATGTGATGCCATTCTCTGTGAAGACTCTCTGTTCATTTGACAAGACGTACGCTTTCTTGATGTTATATTCTTCACAGGATATTAACTTGTCCAAAGCACTATGTACGGTATAGTCTTTTCCTGACTTCACCTCAATTGGTATGTTTGACAAGTTGTCGGCATCGTCAATCAAGTAATCCACCTCCCCGTTTTTCTTGTTGTCGTAGTAGTACAGGTCATATCCGTGTGCTTTCAACTCTTGCGCCACTACTGTCTCATACACCGAGCCGAGGTTTATGCTCTTGATGTCTGACATAACCGCCTTGATGTTGTTTCGGTAGAATATGCCTGAGAGTATTCCAACATCATTCATATATAGTTTCAAGAGGTTCTTGCCGCTATTCTCCACCAAGGGATATGCCGGTTTGCTGATAGCCTTTGTCTCTAATGCTATTCCTGCTGAAATGAGGTATTCGAATTCATCCAAATAGTCTCCTGCCCTTTTCCAGCTCTTGTCTTCGATTTTCTTTATGACTACCCTTTTCTTTTTGTTTTCAAGGTTCGATGGTATCATGTCGTAGATGCGTCGTATCTTCAGTTTTTTGCCATGTTCCTCTTCATATTTGGATGCGTCAACACCGTACAAGTCATGCGCTTCTTTCTGGATTGAACGGAATTCAACCACATTGCGGCTTTCCACAAAAGTCTCGACAGCCTTTGGAAGCCCGCCAACTAAGAGGTATTTCTTGAAGAGGTCCATCATCTTGGCATGCATCGTGTCGGGCAATGCTTGGTTGTTGTTGAAGTTTTCCCTCATTGCGTCAATGGCGGCTTCCCCCACTCCGTTGGCATAGAGGAACTCCTCGAAATCCATAGGGTACATGTGCTGCACATCCAAACTTCCAATAGGAACTGATTGCGTGTTCTTCAATGTCACCCCGAGCAGTGAACCGCTGGCTATGTAAGTGAACTTCTTCTCTTTCATCAAGAATTTTACGAGCGTCAGGAGATGTCCGTATGCTTGTATTTCATCAATGAACACGAGGGTGTTTTCTTTCTCCTTCATCTTTTCGCCCGCAACGATGCTAAGTGCCATGTAGAAATCGTTTGTGGTTTTGGCTTCTGCGAAAAGCCGGTCGCCTAACTTGTCCTCTTCCATATTTATTTCAATATAGTTGGGGAACATTTTTTCTCCCACATGGCGGATGATGTATGTTTTTCCTATCTGCCTGGCTCCGTCGACCAACAGCATCCTGTCAGAATCTGATGAGAGGTATTTTGTAATCCGTTTTATGATTTTCCGGTATAACATGTTCCAGCCTTTGAGTAATGGCAAAATTAATTCATTTTTCAACGCTAGGTGCGTTTTCCTATGAAAATACGCTGCAAAAAACTGCATTTTCCTAAGGAATCAGAGTAAAACAAGGTGCGTTTTCCTTCCAGAATCTATTAATGCATCGGCGGGAAAGCGGGATGCAGGCCAGCCCGAGATGAGTTATAGTCTCACATTTGCATCTGCTCCAAAAGCCTGACAATAAAAAACCGGCGCGAGGCCGGTTTTGTCTACTGCTGTTTCTTGGTATCGCCCACCACATCGGTGTTCTCGATTGACTTGGCGGTCTTCCTGACGCTTGTCTTGTAGTCGCCGAACTTGTATGACAGCGAAATGGAGAACGACAAATTCCTGAAATCTTGGCTTATGTAATTCAAGTACCCCATGCCCTGCGACGTGCTGTAGACCTTCATGTACTTTGGCGCAAACGTGTTCACGATAGCACTGATTTGCATGCGCTCTCCTTTCAGGAACTTGCGGCGCAGCGAGAGACCATAGTAATAGACAATGCAGCGTTCAACACTGTATAGGCTCAAGTCGAATATCTGCGTGCCTCCCCAGCCGGAGAGCGAGAGGTTCCACGGCAGCTGCTGCTCGAAACTCATGTAAACCGAATAGTCCACACCCTCGTTGCTCCACGTGTAGGTGTTCTCTACCAAGTTGTTGCTGTTGGTGCTGAGCCACGAGTAACCGACTCCGGCGTTGAGGTTCAACGTGGTGCTCGCGAAAGGATTCCATTTCGAAAAAACGGTCAAATACGGCTTATGTATGATGCCTATGTTGGCGTAGGTTGTATTGAGGATGCCATCGCCGTCGACAAAAGAATAATCGGTTATGGCGTTCCTCGAACCAGTGTAGGTCATCGTGGCGCCGATAGTGAAGGCGGGAGTGAAATAATTGTAGTTCAGGCTCACGACATTGTAGCGTTCGGTTTCAAGCTCCGGATTGCCGTAAGTCACGTAAACGGGCGAGAACCACGAATCGCGGAACGGGTTAAGGTAATAAATCCCGGGGCGGTTGATGCGCATGTTGTACGACAATGATAAGTTCTGGTTGTCTCCTGCCGCATACGACAAGGTCAACGACGGCACCAAGTCAGAGAACGACGCAGCCAGCTTGCGGTCATTCAAATTGTCGAAAGTGATGTTCTGCTTCGTGTACTCATACCGCAAACCGGCCTGGATGCCGAAGCGCTTAACCTGCAAAGCATATTCGCCGTAAAGGCCGAGGACGTGCTGGCGGTGGTTGGTGTTGCTGCTCACGTCGGCATCTTCTTCCCAAGCATCATCCGACGTGATGCGCGTGAAACCTAAGTTGTCGCTGTCATTGATGCGATGCACGTACTTCCCGCCAACGTTAAGCATGCCGGCCCTGCCAAAAGGCAACGTGTAGTCGACTTGGAAGCCGTTCTCGAACGAGCGGCCATCGCTCGAGCGCAGCTCGTCGCTGTAAGTGTAGTTGCTGCCGCTGCCCATGCTTGTCATGTAGTCTTCATAGGTTGGAGTGGCCTCAAAACGATAGGACACAACAAGCATCTCGCCCGCCCGCTTAGGGGACAAATGCTGGTAATCGAGGCGCAAGTTGCCTGAACCGTAACCCGCGTCAGTCAAAAGCCCAAGGTCGTAGCCGTAAAGCTCAGCGCCCGCAACGTCCAAAACCGCGCTCCTGCCAACGGCGTCGACATGGTTCTTTGTAGTATAATAATCGCCCGAAACGGTCAAAAGGTTAAGCGAATCGATTTCAAAGCTCGATTCCAGCGTAGCCGAGTGGTATTTGGACCCGAGATTCATCTCGTCATAATCGTTCCTCACTTCGCCGTTGACGCCGTCGGTGTATGTCAGCCGAGTGCTTGCCTTAGACGGATAGAGTTGGTAATCAGTGGCCGAATAGCGCCCCGACAACGAGAAACGGCCTAACTTCACCGCCCCGTAAGCCGAGGCCGTCCAGCTGTTGTTCTCGCGGTACGAGGCTTGCACGCTGGCATTCCACCCCTCGACCAAAGTGCTAGTTGTGACGATGTTGATTATACCCCCGACACCTTCAGCATCATACTTCGCCCCGGGGTTGGTTATCACCTCTATCTTCTTTACCGACGAAGCCGGCATCGACTTCAGAACTTCGCTGGCATTGCTCGAGAGCATAGAATTGGGCTGGCCGTTGAGATAGATTTTGTAATTGCTGCTTCCCGCCAGGCTCACGTTGCCCTCGCCGTCAACCGACACCATGGGCACTTTGCGCAGCATTTCCGACAAGGTCTGGCCGTCAGAGGCGGGGTCAGCTGTGACATCGTAGGTCACCTTGCCTGCCTCAAGCCTTATGACGTTGGCGGCAACCGTCACCTCGCCCAAGGCCTCAATGTCATCGGCAAGCAGCAGCACGCCCAAATCGGCATCGCCATCGGCGGTGAAGGGCACATTGAGCCTCTTCTTGCCAATGAAAGTCACTACTAACTCGTAATTGCCCGCACCGGGCAGAGGGCATTCAAACCTCCCGCCCTCATCGGTAAACAACGCGGCCGAAGGCTCGCCGGCATCGGGAAGCTTGTACAAAAGTACCGTGGCGGCAGGAATCGCCTCGTTTGTAGTCGAATCGGCAACGATGCCGGCAACTGCATAACGTCCGCTTTCCGACTGTGCCGCCAACGGCAACAGCATCAATAAAGACAAAAAAAGTGTGGATGATGCTCTTTTCATAGCATGATGTTTTTTTTTTTTTTTTTGATAATTGGTTCTATCACTAAGGCATTGCAAATGGCAACTCGCAAAGCATGCGCCAGCACTAAATGAATGCCGCCTCTACCTTTGACATGGCAATGTACACCACAATAATATGCGCAATCAAGGCAATGCCAAGGGCAACAAATAAGGCTATTGTCGTCTTTTTCATTTCTTTTGGTTATTAGTCGTTATCATCAGAATCTTGCAACCTCGCGTATATCTCGCCAAGCTCCTCGAGAGTGAAGCCAAGCAAGCGGGCCTTCCTGAAGAACTCCGGAGCCTCGTCACGCAAGAACATCTCGCAACGCATGTCCATGATCTTGCGCGGAGCGCCATCGTCAACAAAATATCCGAGACCGCGCTTGTTGTAGATAATCCCCTCGCTCTGAAGCAATTCAAAAGAACGCATGACGGTGTTGGCATTGACTTCGAGGCGGGCGGCATAGTCGCGGACCGAAGGGATTCGCGAACCTGGAACATGCTCACCCTTGAGGATGGACTCCATCAGACGGTCGGCAATCTGCATATATATGGGTTTATTTGAATTGAAATCCATAGCTTTTTGCTTTTAGCGTAATCACAACTCGCTCTCCTTTAGCCTCCAATAAGGCCAAACGATGAAAAACAAGGTCGCCGCAGGCATTATCGTGAGAGAATAAGCGTTAAGCACGCGCACGGCACCGTCAATGAACTCGTAATTCGTCGATGCGCCGTAAGCCACATCATACATCATGCCGTGGAAATAAACAAAGGCCGCAGACGTGGCAATGGTGAAAAGCACGAAAAGGCAAAATCCCACTAAAAGAGCCTTCGCAAACGACGGGCGCTTGAAAAGGAAAGAGCAGAAGAAAAAGAAACTCAAAACCATCGCAACGCCTAACACGTAATTCACACTACAGTAACCGCTACCGAAAACGGGGCTGAAAGGCGAAATGAAAACCACTTCCGCCGATCTGGCAAACACCAAAAAGAACAAAACACGCAACAACTCGGACACGGCAATCGCGCAGAAGCCTAAAAGCGGAATCACAAGAAAGGACTTCAGGAGAAGGGAAAGGTATTTCTCAAACGCCGTGGCAGGCAGCATGAGCCATTGCAAACGCCACTCAACGCGGGAGTTGCGCCTGTTCACATAAGAGGCGCATACTGCCACAAGAAAAAACATATACCATCTGTAGGCAGTCAACAGAGTCGAATACACCTCATGGCGCAGCGAACTAAAGCCATCAATGTCGACATTGTAGGAAAAAGTCATTATCACGCACACGAAAGCAAGCAGAACGCCGCCACCTAAAATTTGATTAATGTAAAAGGATTTCAACTCAAACAAGTCCTTGCGTACGACGAGCCACAAACGGCGGAACGAAAAACGATCAAGCATGGCACACCTCCTTCCCGAAAATGCCGCGCAGCGCCGGCGACGACATCAGCGCGTTGAACAAAAGCTCAAGGTTCACGACTGTCTCATGCTCGCCGTCAAAAGGCACCACGGCCGCAACGCCGCCAACCGAAGGCTGCGAATAATAGGCATCTGACGGTGCTTGGCTGCTGGTTACAAACGACAACTTGCGCGACAAATCAGCAAGCGAGCAGTTCAAAAGCACATTCCCATCGCCCAAAACAACGACATGGTCAAGCAAATTCTCAACGTCGGCAACCTGGTGGGTCGAAACCAAAACGGTGCGCCCATCGTCAATGAAACGCGACAACGCACTGCGGAACTGCCCCTTCGACGGTATGTCGAGGCCGTTAGTCGGCTCGTCAAGCAACAAAACCGAAACCCCGGAAGACAAAGCGAACGACAGCATGGCCTTCTTGCGCTGACCCATCGACATTTTGGCAAGGTTGAAATCGCCGTCAACCTCGAACAGCTCAAGGCACGACGACATGGCCGAAGCACTGTAACGCGGGTAGAAAGGCGAAACCAAACGCAGCCAATCGCGGAGGCGAACCGAAGGCAAATTGAACCTCTCAGGAACGTAAAACATCTCTGAAAGCGTCTCCACGCGGCGCTCGAACGTTGAAACGCCGTTGCACGAAACGCTCCCAGAAACGGGATGCAACAACCCGGCAACCAAGTTGAGCAACGTCGACTTGCCCACCCCGTTCCTTCCCAAGAGGCCGCAAATGACCCCTTCGTGCAAAGGAAGCGTCAAACCCGAAAACAGGCGGCGGGAAGTTGAATAGCCGAAACAAAGGTCTTTGATATCAATCATGGTGTAATAGCTTATTAGTACACTGCAAATGTAAGGTATATTGAACCGTATTTGCAAGAAAATCGCAAGTTTTTTTTCATTGCACCCCGAATTTTTCATCCTAGCATACTGGAAACGGGCTGCAAGCACGTCTCCGAAGGCAAAAACGGGCAAGATGCTATCTTCGCCTGCCCATGATGCAAGGTTGCTTTGGGTTGTATGCAATCTTCCCTAGGGTTGTATGTTTTTTCTGTTTTTAACCTGAAAATATATATTTGCAGGGTGCAAACATTTATTTTCACCTTAAAAATACGTATTTTTAAGGTGAAAATAAAGATAGCATACTATGCAAAGTGGTTTCGCCTCCCGCCCCGGAGAGGTTTTCATTGCGGCGGCGGACGGTTTGCGTGCCGCTTTCTGCCGGCCCGGGCAGGACGGATTGCGGCAAACGTCTGGTTCAGAGTTCGTCGATGATGGCTTGCAG
The DNA here is from genome assembly GCA_964635525.1 of uncultured Bacteroidaceae bacterium. GTDB lineage: Bacteria > Bacteroidota > Bacteroidia > Bacteroidales > Bacteroidaceae > Avibacteroides. The sequence continues at coordinate 9,481 of CAZWPW010000021.1, read as the reverse complement.
TTCGTCTCTGGCTGCTTTGAGTCGCGTTGCTATTTCGTGCGTGAGGTCGACTTGTCCAGGGTTGTTCTTGAGCAGTTGCTTTGCTCCTTTCATTGTCATGCCTTGTGTTTTGAGCAAGTCGCGTATCTTTTCTATGGTTTCAATGTCGGCTTTGGTGTAGAGCCTTATGCCTTTTGACGAGCGCCGGGGCTTGATTTCGCTGAAGTTCCTTTCCCAGAGGCGGAGTGTTGCCTGCGGTATTCCGAGCATGTCGGATGCTTCGCTGATTGAGTAGTATATTTTCTCTGGTTCGTACTTGCCCAGCATTGCCTTGCGCTTATTGCCTGTTGCTGTTTCAGTCCATCATGTTGCCGCGTGTTTCGGCGACTCTGAGCATCTCGTCGTATTCTTCCGGGGTGAAGTCCATGAAGTAGTAGTTTGCGGGGTTGACTTTTTTCCCTTTGAGTATGACTTCGTAGTGGAGGTGCGGCCCTGTGCTTTTCCCAGTGCTGCCGACGAGCCCTATGACTTGCCCCCTGAGGACTTTTTCACCGCGTTTCACCATTATCTTGCTCATGTGCGCGTAGCGTGTCATGTATCCGTATCCGTGGTTGATTAGCACGGAGTTTCCGTATCCGCTCTCCCATCCGGCTTGGGCTACCGTCCCGTCGCCGGTGGCGTAGATGTCGGTGCCCGTGGGTGCAGAGAAGTCCATTCCGGCATGGTGCCTGATTGTCCCGTATATCGGGTCTATCCGCGTTCCGAATCCTGATGCGACGTGTTTGAGATCCCTCTCGGCCACTGGCTGTATTGCCGGTATGCACTTGTGCATCTCGTCCTTACTTTTATACATTTCGATTATTTCGTCGAAAGAGTTCGACTGCACGTAGAGTTGCCTTTTGAGCATATCGAGCTTTGCTGTGGTCGATATGACGAGTTCTGCGTTAGCGAGGTTTTCGAGCACGTAATAGCGCGATGTGGCTGCGTAGTTGACCGAGCGCACGCTTTCGGGTATTGGGTCTGCGTTGAACATCACCCGGTATAGGTTGTCGTCGCGCTGGCTTATCCTGTCAAGCACGGCGAGTGCGTTGTCAAGTTCTTTGGATATGAGGCTGTATTGCGACAACAGGTGGCTGTTTTCGGTTATTAGTTCTTTCTGCGACGGCAAGCGGAAAATCATGAGCAGCAGCACGAAAACGGCTACCGCCACCCCCACGTTTATTATGAACCTGCGCAGGCGTGCCATTGCCTTCTGCTTGAAGGTGGGGTACACCCTGTCGTAGACATGCGTTTTCGGGTTGTATTTATAATAGATTTTCCGCATCGGTTAATCGCCGGTAAGTACTTATAGCATTATTTTAATGCTTAAATGACAGGCAAAAATAATAATTCAACGTATCTTTGGCAATCATTTACGAATAATTATCGCCTTTTTCGGCATCTTAAGATTATTATATATAGAGGTATGATTACATCCAACGAAATCAGGGAATCGTTCAAGAAGTTCTTCGAGAGCAAGGGACACCACATAGTGCCGTCGGCTCCGATGGTTATCAAGGACGATTCCACGCTGATGTTCACCAACGCTGGCATGAACCAGTTCAAGGACATCATCCTCGGCAACCGCCCGGCGCAGTGGAGCCGTGTTGCCGATTCGCAGAAGTGCCTGCGCGTCAGTGGCAAGCACAACGACCTTGAGGAGGTCGGCCATGACACCTACCACCATACGATGTTCGAGATGCTCGGCAACTGGTCGTTCGGCGATTACTTCAAGGACGAGGCCATCTCTTGGGCATGGGAGTACCTTGTCGATGTTCTCAAGCTGTCTCCTGACAGGCTTTACGCCACGGTGTTTGGGGGCAGTCCTGCCGAGAGCCTCGCCCGTGACGAGGAGGCTGCCAAGTGCTGGGAGCGTTTCCTGCCCCGCGAAAGGATTGTTGACGGCAGCCGCAAGGACAACTTCTGGGAGATGGGCGACACGGGTCCTTGCGGCCCTTGTTCGGAGATACATATCGACTTGCGGAGCGATGACGAGAGGAAGGCCGTCGACGGTCTTTCGCTCATCAACAAATCCCATCCCCAGGTGATAGAGATATGGAATCTTGTCTTCATGCAGTTCAACAGGAAAGCCAACGGTAGCCTTGAGCCGCTTCCCAACAAGGTCATTGACACTGGCATGGGATTCGAGAGGCTGTGCATGGCCTTGCAGGGCAAGACATCGAATTATGACACCGACGTGTTCCAGCCGTTGATAGGGTCGATAGCGGAGCTTTCGGGCATGCGTTACGGCGACAGTGTCGAGGGCGACGTTGCCATGCGCGTTGTTGCCGACCACATAAGGACGATAGCTTTCTCAATCACCGACGGGCAATTGCCTTCGAACGCCAAAGCGGGATACGTCATCCGTCGCATCCTCCGCCGCGCCGTGCGCTACGGCTACACGTTCCTCGGGCAGAAGGGCGCTTTTATGTACAAACTCGTGCCGGTTCTGGCCAGCAGCATGGGCGGTGCTTACCCCGAGCTTGTGGCGCAGCAGCAACTGATTTCGAAAGTTCTCCGCGAGGAGGAGGAGGCTTTCCTGCATACTCTGGACACGGGCATCAAGCTGTTGGACAAGGTTGCGGGCGAGACCCTATCCGCCGGCAGGAAGACAGTCACGGGCAAGGAAGCTTTCACGCTCTACGACACATACGGTTTCCCCCTCGACCTGACCGAGCTCATCCTGAAGGAGAAAGGGCTTGACGTGGACGTTGAGGAGTTCAACGCCGAGATGCAGAAGCAAAAGCAACGTGCCAGGAACGCCTCGGCGGTGGAGGCCGGCGACTGGATTGCTTTCGGCGACGAGGCAAGCGAGTTCGTAGGGTATGACTGCGACGAGCATGAATGCAAGATTGTCCGTTACCGCCAAATAACGCAAAAGAAGAAGACCTATTACCAGATTGTCCTCGACAAGACCCCGTTCTATGCCGAGATGGGCGGGCAGGTCGGCGACAAGGGCGTCATTGCCAGCGAGCATGAGACGTTGCAGGTCATTGACACCAAACTCGAGAACAATTTGACGGTTCATATCACCGAACGCGCCCCTGAGCATCCTGAAGCTCTGTTCATGGCCCGCGTCGACACCGGAAGCCGCAAGGCCTCGGCAGCCAACCACACTGCCACCCACTTGCTGCACGCCGCTCTGCGTGAGGTCTTGGGCAGCCACGTCGAGCAAAAAGGTTCTTTTGTTGCCCCCGAGGGCTTGCGTTTTGACTTCTCGCATTACCAGAAAGTAACCAACGAACAGTTGCGTGAGGTTGAAAGGATAGTGAACATGCATGTCAGGGAAAACCTCCAGCTTTGCGAATACCGAGACCTGCCCATCGGCAAGGCGAAGGAGATGGGAGCTGTTGCCCTCTTCGGAGAGAAGTACGGCGACAAGGTCAGGGTTGTCCAGTTTGGCGATTCAATAGAGTTGTGCGGTGGCATACATGCCCGCCGCACCGGAGACATAGGCATGATGCTGATAGTTTCAGAGAGCTCGGTGGCCGCCGGCGTGAGAAGGATAGAGGCAGCCACGGGAAGAAAAGCTGAAGAGATGGTAAGCATCACGAGGGACACGCTCTCGCGTCTCGCCTCTATGTTCAACAATGCCCCCGACATCATTAACGCCATCAACAAGCACATCGAAGAGAACGAGAGCCTTAAGAAGGAGATAGAAAGTTTCGTCAAGGAAAAGACCGCTATGATGAAGCAGCGTTTGATTGAGTCAATCAAGGACATAAACGGCCTCAAGTTAGCAAGACTGAAGGCTCCCGTGCCGGCAGATATTGTCAAGGATCTTGCTTTCCAAGTAAGGAATGAGGTAGCTGGCAACCTCCTTTTCGTTGCCGGCACTGTCGACAAGGGCAAGCCCATGTTGACCGTCATGCTGTCTGACGACCTCGTGGCGAGCGGCCTGAATGCCGGCGCGATGGTCAAGGAGGCCGCCAAGCTCATTCAAGGCGGCGGCGGCGGGCAAAAGCACTACGCCACAGCCGGAGGGAAGAACCCGGACATGCTCGGCCAAGCCATTGACAAAGTGATTGAGATGGCTCAACAACATTGAAAGGCGGTTTAAGGCAGTTGGCAGCACAGCGCGGCGAGGGGGAATGGTTGAGTGCCATTCCCCCTCGCCTTTTGCTTGCAGCCGCATTTATTGTCGCGGGAGTGTTTTGTCGAGAATGACGGAAAGCGAGTCGGTCGTAAGCGAGCGCGCTATGATAGTCCCTTCCGGGTCTATCAAATAGCTTTGCGGTATCCATTTCACGGCATAGGCCTCGGCTACGGGCGATTCCCAATAGGCGAGGTCCGACAAATGCGTCCATGCCAATCCGTCTTTGCTGATTGCAGCCATCCAGTTGTCGCGGTTTTTGTCGAGCGACACGCCTACGATTTTCAATCCTCTTGGCGCAAAAGTTTTATGCAGTTGCACCATCTCCGGATTCTCTTTGCGGCAATCTGGACACCATGATGCCCAGAAGTCAAGCAGCACGTAACTCCCTCGCATTGACGAAAGCGACACTTTCATGCCGGCCGTGTCAGGCAACTCGAAATCGGGGGCAATCGCGCCAACTTGCACCGACATCAGGCGTGCTATGAGCTTGTCGGCCTCCTGCACAGGAGTCGCCGTATCCAGCGATTTGTCGAACTTGGCGCGCACGTCCTTCAATTCGTCCAAGGTCAAGCGCCAACTGTAATAGCGTTGCATGAAATACGGTACAACCGGCGACGTTGGGTTTGCCGCAGCGAGGCTGTCGAGGTCAAGGCTTCCGTCCATTGCCGCTACAAGGTTAGCGACGTAGAAATCGTTCACCGTCGAGCCTTCAGCCTCTATGCCTATACCGTTGTTTGCAATGGTAATCTTCATCGGCACGTTTTCAAGGAAGAAGACCGCTTGCCTTCGCCTCGTTGTGTCGGTTGTCAACGAATAGGCTGCGGGCATTGCCAGGCTGCCCGTAAAATGGAATTTCCCGTTCTCAATGCTGGCAGAATCGCGAACAAGGTAACTTTTTCCTACATACTCGCACAAATATATTGTGCCGTGATCCATTTCGCTTGTCGTGCCGTCGATTTCATACCCTGCCTTGTTTCCTGAACATGACATGAACAGTGCGGCACACGATAGCACTGCTGTGAGTGCACTGAAAGCCATCCTTTTCATAATACCTAATATATATAACTTAGAAATTTATGGTAAGCTGTTCTCCTGTTGTGAGCTTAGTCCAATTCATAACGCAAGATAGGATTTCCCTGTTGATATAACGATAAAATGCCCTAAATACTTATATGAGGAAGTTTCTTCATGGTTTGAAGATTACCGAAATTAACGGGTGAGGTTCGTGACTTCAATCCGTCCCGCGAAAGAGGATGCGGGGTTGCACGCCGTTTTCCATAAAAACTTATTAAATTTGCATGGCGCGACGCCGAGAGCCATTGCAAGGCGGACGGGCTTACAATAAAAACCGATTACATGAAGATATCGTACAATTGGCTGAAAGAATACGTCGACTTCGACTTTAGCCCCGCTGAACTGGCGGCAGCCCTGACTTCGATAGGCCTCGAGACAGGCAGCGTAGAGGAGATTGAAACCGTCAAAGGAGGACTTGCGGGGCTTGTCATTGGCGAAATAACCAGTTGCTCCCCCCACCCCAACTCCGACCACCTGCACGTAACAGAGGTTGATTTGGGGAGCGGCGAGGCAGTCCAGATCGTTTGCGGCGCGCCGAACGTGGCTGCAGGCCAGAAGGTCGTCGTGGCGACATTGGGCGCCAAGCTCTACGGAGGAGACGAGTGCATCACAATCAAGCGGGCAAAAATACGCGGCGTGGAATCTTTCGGGATGATTTGCGCCGAAGACGAGATCGGCATCGGCAGCTCGCACGATGGCATCATCGTGCTGCCCCAGGATGCAGTGGCCGGCACTCCGGCCCGGGATTACTACGGCATTGAGAGCGACTACGTTCTTGAGGTCGATATAACCCCCAACCGCCCAGACGCGTGTTCGCACTACGGCGTTGCCCGCGACTTGCACGCCTATCTCGTGCGCAACGGGCAAGCATCGGCATTAAGGCCTCCTTTCAAAGGCTCTCTGCCCCCGGGCAACAACGACATAGACATTAACGTTGAAGTAGAAGACTTTGACGGCTGCCCCCTTTACAGCGGGGTGTCAATCAAAGGGGTAAAAGTCGGGCAAAGCCCCGAATGGATGCAGGCCAGGCTGCGCGCCATCGGCCTCCGCCCCATAAACAACATCGTCGACATAACGAACTACATCGTGCATGAAACGGGGCAGCCGCTGCACTGCTTCGATGCCGATGCCGTCGGCAACAAGGTGATTGTCAAGACGCTCCCTGCCGGTACAAAGTTCAGGACGCTTGACGGCGTGGAGAGGACACTCCATGAGGATGACTTGATGATATGCAACGCCACCTCTCCAATGTGCATCGGCGGCGTGTTCGGGGGCGAGGATTCTGGCGTTACCGATGATACGGTGAACGTGTTCATTGAAAGCGCGTATTTCAACCCGGCGCGCATCAGGAAAACGGCGAGGAGGCACGGGCTGAGCACCGACGCTTCATTCCGCAACGAGCGCGGCACTGACCCGTTGGCCGTTGTCGACAACTTGGTGCATGCCGCCCAAATGGTGTTAGAGCTTGCCGGGGGCGAGGTTGCATCGGAGATAAAGGTCGTTTCGGGCAAGACTTTCGGCAAATTCGAAGTAGAGTTAGAATACGATTACGTGCACCGTTTGGCGGGTAATGTGATACCTCACAACATGATAAGGACTATTGTCGAGGCGCTTGAGATGGAAGTCGCCGGCGAAAGCCAGAAGGGGCTGTCGCTTCTCGTACCGCCCTACAGGGTCGACGTGCAAAGGCCTTGCGACGTGGTTGAGGAGATTCTGCGCATCTACGGCTATGACAACATCAATATGCCGGCCTCCCCGAGGTCGTGCCTTGCGGTGAAAGGTGACGGAGACAAGTCCATAAAGATTCAGAACCTCGTTTCGGAGCAGCTCGTCGGCTGCGGGTTCAATGAAATTGTCAACAACTCCCTCACCCCTGCGCGCTATTACGACGGGCTTTCCAGCTTCAAGAGCGAGAGGCTTGTCCGCCTGATGAACCCTTTGAGCAGCGACTTGGACTCGATGCGCCAGACCCTCCTCTTCGGAGGTTTGGAGAGCATCTCCCACAACATCAACAGGAAGAGCCAGAACCTTCGTTTCTTCGAGTTCGGCAATTGTTACGAATACCATGAGGAAAACCGGCGTGAGGGCGAGCTGCTTTCGCCTTACCATGAAAGCCTCCGCCTCGGGCTGTGGGTCACGGGCAAACGCGTCGAGGGGTCGTGGCTATGCAAGGACGAGGCAAGCACGGTGTTCGACCTGAAGGCATACGTTGAGAACATCCTTTCGCGGACGGGTTTCGACCTTGGCAAGATGAAGATAACCGCCTGCGGTGACGACATATTTTCAACCGCCATTGAATACAAAACTCAAAACGGCAGAGCTGCGGCGAGGCTCGGTATAGTGGCCAACAGCATCCTCAAGCGTCACGGCATCCCGTCGGAGGTGTTCTTTGCCGATATCGATTGGGAAACGGTGATGCTGCAAACGGCCGGAAAGTCTGTAGCGTTCAAAGAAGTGCCCAAGTTCCCGGCCGTCCACCGCGACCTAGCCTTGCTCGTCGACCGGGCGGTGCAGTTTGAGCAAATCAAGGAGTTAGCATTCGAAACCGAGAGAAAGCTGCTCAAGTCGGTGACCCTCTTCGACGTTTACGAGGGCAAAGGCATCGAGGCGGGCAAGAAGTCGTACGCGGTCAACTTCATCCTTCAGGATGAGAACAACACCCTCAACGACAAGCAGATTGACAAGACTATGCAACGTCTCGTGAAAACCTACGAAAGCAAGCTTGGCGCCCAACTTCGGTGACCCGGACAAAGCACACATAAAACGGAAACGAACACACAAAACACAATCCAATGGGAAGAGCATTTGAATACAGGAAAGCAACTAAATTGAAAAGATGGGGTCAGATGGCCAAGACGTTCACAAGGCTTGGCAAACAAATCGCCATAGCCGTGAAAGCCGGGGGGCCTGATCCCGAAAACAACCCCACGCTCCGCTCAATCATTGCAACCTGCAAGCATGAGAACATGCCCAAGGACAATATCGAAAGAGCGATAAAGAACGCCATGGGCAAAGACCAAAGCGACTACAAGAGCATGACCTACGAGGGCTACGGGCCTCACGGCATCGCGATACTGGTAGATACTTTGACCGACAACCCCACTCGCACAGTTGCCGACGTGCGCTCGGTTTTCAACAAGTTCGGTGGCAACTTGGGCACGATGGGCTCACTGGCATTCATCTTTGACCATAAATGCGTCTTCACCTTCAAGAAGAAAGACGGCATAGACATGGATGAGCTGATTCTGGACCTGATAGACTACAACGTTGACGATGAGTTCGACGAAGATGCTGAAGAGGGAACAATAACCATCTACGGCGACCCGAAGAGTTACGCGGCAATACATAAAAGGCTTGAGGAATGCGGCTTTGACGACGTTGGTGGCGACTTCACTTACATTCCAAACGACTTGAAGGACGTGAACGAGGAGCAACGCAGCTCCATCAACAAGATGGTAGAGCGGCTTGAGGAGTTTGACGACGTTCAAACCGTCTACACTAACATGAAGCCTGAGGAATAGCCAAGGCCGCACGCATCGAATTAACGGGTTTGCACATCGGTAATACCGGCATGCAAGCCCGTTTCCTTTGAACTGCTGCACTGCCTGCCGGAGAGAGACCTCGCCGGCAGGCTACAAGGCGTTTACTTCCTGCACGTCGACGAGCTTGTTTACTATGGCATATATTGTCAACCCGGCCGATGAATGTATCTGCAGCTTCCTTGCTATGTTGCGCCTGTGCGTGACGACGGTGTGTATGGAGAGGAATAGTTTCTCGGCTATCTCTTTGTTGGTCATTCCCTTTACGACGCAAACGATTATTTCCTTTTCGCGTTGGCTAAGCACGCTTTGCTCGGGCGAATGCTCCTCTTTGTTGTCGTCGAAAAGTGCCATTAGCTTCGAGATGATAGAGTCCATGCTCTCTGTTATATGTATCTCGCAATCGTAGTACTTTAGCAAATTAGCGTCAATAAACGAATGCAGCAGGGCGGCAAACCTTGCTTTTGGGAATTCCTCCTTGAATTTGAGCACGTCAAACCATCCCTCGAAAATGGGGTTTACAATCACTATGTCAGGGGCGTGCAACGACAAATAGTTGGCTAAGCCCGCCATGGAACTTATTTCGACGGGGTAGATGTCGTTTTCAGGGATATGCTTTATTATCTGCACCATCCCGCTTCGTACGATAGCCGACGAGTCGACGACGGCTATGTGTATGCTATTGTTGTCGGCTTTCATGCATCATGTTTTTTTCCAACCCGGCAATAGCCGGAATGAACAAGTAGTCTTCGAT
>CAZWPW010000020.1:0-16515 GCA_964635525.1 uncultured Bacteroidaceae bacterium | reverse complement strand
AGTATCTGGCCCGGCCGGGCGCTGCCGACGACGTGCATGCCTGTTTCGAACTTCGCCTGTCCCCGGCGGAAGCATTGGAGGCATCCGCCGATTTGGGCGGCCTGTTCGACGACGGTGACGTCGTATCCGTTTTTGGCCAGCACCACGCCGGCGGACAGTCCGCCGAGGCCTGCGCCGATGATGACTGCTTTTTTCATAAGGTCTTCACCTTGTATTTGTTGCGGTATGCTTCGTACACCGCGCGGTATTTGGGGGTTTCGAGGCGTTTCCTCATTTCGGCGTAATGTTTCACATACAACGCTCGCATGCTGTTGGCCACGTCGCGGTCGGAGAGGCCCTCCATGGATGCCATATCCATCCTCTTGCCTATTTCGAGGGTCACGGAGCCTTTTCTGAGCATGAAGTCGTGCTTGGGCAGGACGTCATGCAATCCGTGAATGAAGACGGGCAGGATTTCCAGCCCCAAAGCCCTCGCCAAGGTGAACGCCCCTTTGTGGAAGCGGCCTATATTGCCGTCGGAGGTGCGCGTGCCTTCGGGGAAGACGACTATGCTGTATCCCCTGCTGGCGAGGTCTTGCAGGTAGGGGAGGTTGCCGTCGAATCCGTTGGAGATGGGCCTGAACTCCGCCGCCCGTATGACTTGGCGGTAGTAGGGGCAGTTCCACACCCATTCGTTCGTGAGCACGATTATCTTGGGCGAGAGCTGCATCAGGCACATAAGGTCCAGGTGGGACTGGTGGTTGCAGATGATTACAGCCGGCTCGTCGAAAGTCTCGCCCGCCTCGTTGGTTTGCCTGAACTTTACGCCCGGGACGTGCCTGATGACGAAATGGGATATGCGTTGCAGGAGCCGGTGGTAGAAACGCTCGCCCTTGCGCAGCCTCTGCATGGGCCGGTGGACGAGCAAAGTGTATGGCAACAGCAGGAAAAACATCCCGCAGAGGAAGAACACGAGGGAGAAGAGCGATGCTCCCAAGCGGGAGAGGGTGACGGGATACTGGCGCGGCTGCCCCCCCTTGCGGGTGAGCCAGCCGAAGACGAGCGGGGGGAGGTAGTAGGCCATGGCAACGACGGTGAGCATGCCTATGATGGTGACCTCGGCCAGGGAACGCATGGCGGGGTGCTTGCTGAAGATGAGTGTGCCTATGCCGATGAACATGATGACGGCGGACAGGGCCACGCTGCTTTTGTAGCGGGCGAGCCTGCGCTTGCCGGTGGTGTGCTCGTACATTAAACCCTCGGTGATGAAGATGGTGTAGTCGTCTCCTTGCCCGAAGATGAAGGTTGCGAGGATGATGTTGACTATGTTGAACTGCAAGCCTATGATGTTCATGATTCCCAGTATCCATATCCAGCTGGCGGCCAAGGGGAGGAACGCCATCAGCGCCAGCTCTATGCTGCCGAACGACAGCCAGAGGAATATGAACACTACGAAGCCGCAGACGAAGCCGATGTAGTTGAACGAGTCGGACAGCGTGGCTGCCAAGCTGTTGGTGACGTCGCTTTGCGAGAATACGAAGCATCCGCCGGGCATGGCGTCGGCAATTTGTTGTTTTACCTGCACGGCCCTATCGTTGTCGGCCAGCACGAAGTTGACGATCTTGTATCCTGAGCTGTCCATCATGACAAACTGGCGGCCTGCTAAGCGGAAGAAGGCTTCGCGGTAGGCCGTATCGCACAGGTCAGGCTGTGCTTTATTGACCATGTTTTCGAACGGGAGGAATGCCCCGCCTGAAAAGCCCTCGCTGTCGGCTGCGCTGGCCAACTCCTGGAGCAGGGAGTCCTTGCCGCTCCAAAACGCGTGCCACTGCCGGATATTTCTATGCCTGAGGCTGTCGGAGGGCATCATTCCTGCAATTCCGGATATCCTGCGCACGCCCTCGACGGCATACAGCCGGGCGGCCAAAGCCTCGTTGCGCTGCAGGGCTGCCTCGAGCGTACGCCCCTCGGCCACGGCGTAGAGCATTGACAGGCTGTCTGCGTTCGTTTGCATGCTTGAGGAGAGGAATTTCAAGTCCTCGCGCTGTTCGGGGAGCATGTAGTTGATGCGGTGCATGTCTGCATCGAACGAGGTGCCTTGGCTGTAGTATGCAAACACTAACGTCAGGCCCGCTACTATGCCGAAAGCGATGCGTTTCGTTGCCTTTCCGGGCGAGAAGCGCCTAAAGCGCTCCACGGGCAAGAGGCGCGGAGGCGGCAAGGGCTTGTTCGACTTCAAGAACACGGGCAAACAGACCAGGACGAACAGGATGGTGCCTATCAACACGAGTGAACCGAACAAGCCAAGGTCGCGCATGGCCTGCGCGTCGAGCAACAGCAGGCACAAGAAGGCGCTGACGGTGGTTATGTTGCCCACAAGCAACGGGGGGACCATCTCTTTGAGGGTTTCGCGGACGCTTCCTTCGTGTTTGAGATGGCCGATGAAATGCAACGGGTAGTTTGCAGCTATGCCTATGATGATTGAGCCTATGCCTATGACGATTAACGATATGCTGTCGCGCATCAACGACAACATGCCCAATGCAAAGAGCCATCCGGCCAAGACCGAGGCCCCGATTGCCAGCAGATGGCCCGTCCTGCGGAAAGAAAACCACAACACCAGCAATATCAGCACCACCGACAGGCTCACGGCCAGCATGCTGTCGGACTTTATTTGCCGGGCGTTGGTCACGGCAATCAACGGCGCGCCTACGGCAGACACTCTCACCGAGGGTACGGCTGCGTGCGCTTCTTCCATGCAGGAATGCAATAGTTGTTGCAAGCGTTCGTTGTTTCGCGATTCGCTTATGCCAAAGGGTGATTCGAGGAGGACTATTCCCGCGCCGTCCTTGAACAAATATCCGTCGACAGCCTCATATCCGCTGTCGAGTTGCAATGCCTGCAGGCGGTTGAGGATGCCTGAACTTATATGCAACGGGTCGTAAGGCAGGCTTTGTGCCACTATTCCGCCGGCGGGCCACATCAGCATCTGTTTGTTGTAGGCCATCTGCTCTGACAGGTAGTCTTTGCCTACGGCGATCAATGAATCTATATGTCTGTAATCCTCCTCGCCAAGCAATGCAGGATATGCTTGCCAGACCTGTTGCAAGAGTTCCCATAGGGCTTCTTCGTCTACACGGAGTTGGAGGTTCTGCACCATCTGCATGGTATCTCGGCGGGCGAGGGCCTCCCCGAAAACCTCTATAGCATCCATAATTATTCCGGCCTCATCGGTAATACCGGCCTCGTCAGTTCCCCTGAATATGACGGCAATCTTGTCTTGTCCGCCCATCTTGGTGAATACTTCGGAATACTTTTCAGTTTGTTCATCAAGCGGCATGAATGCAGATATGTCTTCGTCGTAGTGCATGCGGAGCGACAAGGCGACGCACGACAAGAGGAGGGCAACCGTGACGACATACGCTATCCTGCGGCGGCTTGCCAACCAATCATATATTTTCAGAAAAGGCTTCACCATAATTTTCTTACCCATCTTGAAGGATAACCATATACAACAGCCAAGAAGCAGAGGACGGTGTTCAGCAGGCTGATGCGGGCGAAATCATATACCGGGCGGAAATGTGTCACCCTCTCTCCCGCCGGCGGGTAGTAGACCTTTACGCCGATAGGGACAATCGGGATACCTTTCCATGCCGCGTAGACCAACATCTCCAGCTCTGCCTCGTAACGAGATGTAATCCACCGCAAGTTGCCCATCTTCTGCAAGGGATAGGAGCGATAGCCCGTCTGCGTATCTGGCAAGCGTATGCCTGTCTGCAACCTGAACCAAAAGTTCGAGAACTTATTGGCAAACGTGTTTGCCGCAGGCATGTTTCTCTCTACCAAGTTGCGGCTGCCTACCACCAAGCTGCCGGGATGCCGCTGCATGGCATCGAGAAAGGTAGGCAGGTCGCTGGCAAAATGCTGCCCGTCGGCATCAAGGGTTATCGCGTAATCATATCCCAACTCACGCGCCTTGCGGAAGCCTGCCTTTAACGCATGCCCCTTACCTCGGTTACGTCCGCAATCGACAACAGTCACGTCCTGGCCCGCCAACAGCGAAGAAGTCCCGTCGGTGCACCCGTCGTTGACCACGATTATGTCAGAAGTGTACTTCCTCACCTCCTCTATGACATGGCATATCGTGCCAGCATTGTTATAGGTCGGGATTATCACGCACCACATTTGTAGGTCATTGACATTTTGGTAAACAAACGCTCGTCACGCTTAAAGGCCACATCAACTTTGCATGTGCCATTGTCCAGAATTATTGACAGGAAGCATACCTCCAATTCAGTGACTTCGTCGGGCGAAATGACCGACATGTATTTCACGTTCTTGATGCTTGCCAGCTGTAGTTCCTTGCCCAAATGCCTGGACAGGAGTTCGGTGACCATCTGAATCTGGCATACCCCCGGCGTGATGGGCTGCCCGGGGAAATGAGCCTTATAGATTTCATGGCCGGGATTGAAACCTACCGTCACGGCCAACACTCCGTTGCGGGACTCTTCTTTTATGACCTGAAAGAAACTATTCAGCAACATGCTCTTCAATTGGTTGTAGACGGTATGTTATTTTAAACCGGGCATTTGTCAGTGTCATGCTTCCGTCTTCCCCGCATGACAAACGACGGCGCTTTGATGCTTTCTGATGTGGATTAAACAAGAAAGAGATGTCTTTGGCTATCACCTTGCGGATACGCCATTTGTCTATCAACGGCATGACATTGAGGAGTTGCACCTTGCCTTTATCCCCATGGTAAACCGCATCGAATGCTTTTATGCCGAAGTGGTTGACGATGCTCATTGCCCCATCGTCTCCCTCCATCCGCATGACGCATATCCCCGACAAGGCAGCATCCCCCGGCAACGTGATATCGATGTTATAATATCGAATCCCTTGCGCCCGGGCTTCAGCTCCTAATGCAAAGAGGCTGCAAACCAGCAACAAGACTAATCCTGTCCTCTTCATAAAATCATTTGACGGTGAACATATCATCCTGGATTGTCACGTTTTTCTTCACATTGTCCATGGTTATCCGGGTAACATCGCCTCCCTTTTCTATCATTTCAACGACTGTGACCATCTCGAGCTTAGGGTCAAAATACAAGTGCACTTGGCTGAAGAACTGCGCCATGTCTTTCTGCTTGGGAACAAGGCGCGCCATCCATTTCCCCTCGGCCTTGTACATCGAGACGCTGAAATCTTCAGCATCCGAGAGGCATTTCCCCGTTATGCTGTTCATCATGACGCGCGCTATCTGCCGGAATAGCTTGCTTGACTTGACGGAAACGACATCTGTCTTTTCGTCTGTCTTCATGATTACTTTGTCATCGTTCAGTATGAAGATATAGGAATAAGGCGAAACGTATTCCCAACGCAAGAGCTTGCCTCCTTTGTAATGCATCTTTCCAGTGGAGACCATTTCCGTTTTGAGCAAAGACATCTGTTTGACCTGCCGGAAATCACATTGCATTGCCGCCACCTTGCTGGCCGCCTCGCCTATTTGCGCTATCATTCTTTTGCTCTCGGCATCGCTTACGGCTTGTTGGGCAGAGGCGCAGATGGAAATCAAGAGCAACGCGCCAAGCATACAGTATTTCATGGTGAGTTTCATTTAAGTATCAACATACAACCAAAGACAATCAAGGCGCAGCCAATCCACCGGGATAGCGTAACTGTTTCGTGGAAAAACAGGATTGCATAGAACATCGATATGACATAGCTCAGGCTGACCAACGGGTATGCCAAGCTGAGAGGGTATTTCTTCAGGATATACATCCATAACAAGCCGCCCGCACCATAACATATCCCGCACGCGGCGAACTGCCAATTGCCAAACAACGACCACCAGAACTCACGGTTCCAGCCGAAGGGCAACATCTTCTGCAAGGCGAACTTAAGGAACACCAGCCCTGACGACAGCAGGATGCATTGAACGAGCGAAAGAATCAAAAGTTTCCACATTTCGTTTATTGTTTTCTTATCACCATAGCAACCGACGTAACCCCAACGGGGATGTTCTTTCCCGTAAGGCGGAAGATCATGTCATGCAAGGCAGGCGTCACCTCGTTGTGATAGCCTACCAAGGCATTCTCTATCTGGCCAAGCTGCATGAGCATTTCAACCTCTGCCATGCAACGGGCCAAGGCATCTTGCTCTCCCAACTGCGTAAAGGTGAGGTTGTATCCGTGGCAGCGCGTATGTGCAGCCAAAGAACCTGCCAACGTGTTGTGCGTACTTTGCATGAACAACGTAGGGCTAACCCCATGCTCACCTTCCTGGCAAAGCTGCATCAGGAATTTCTCGCTGTTTTCCAACATGCCATAGGAAGTGCTGACGATGATGGCATCGGGGCATTCTATGCCAGCCTCACGCAGGGCGGAAAGCGACGTGACAAAAGCCTCCCTTTGCAGCTTGCACAGCCGGCGGGCTTCCATAGGCTTCATGAACTCCCGGATATCGCCAAAAGGTGATTCTGGCATGGAACGGGCAACCGATATCACGTCCGTCTTCATAGCACTTGGGCGGAGGGTCTCTTCCTTGGGGATGTTGCCTGCCCGCGAAATAATCAGGGAGGAATCATTTCCGCCAAAGCCAAAGCTGTTGCACATGACGTGCTGCAATGGGAGTTGGCTTTCCCCAAGGGTCGGCGTGATGCCTTCGGGCATCTGGTTCTCCCAACCTAAGTTTGCTGGCACGAAGCCTTCTTGCAAAGCCAACAGGCAGATTACCGCCTCGATGGAACCCGATGCAGAGGTGGTATGCCCTGTGAATGATTTGGTACTCGACACCTTAGGCATTTCCTTGCCAAACACCCGCTGCAAGGCCTTGCTCTCGCTCAAGTCGTTGTTTGGCGTGCCTGTACCGTGCGCATTGACGTAATCTATTTCTTGCGGTGCCAATCCAGCACTCCTTAGTGCTTCCTGCATCGCCAGGTAAGCTCCTTCGCCATCGGGCGATGAGGCTGTCTGGTGGAAAGCGTCGCACCGGTTTCCGTATCCCGACAATACTGCCAAGGGGTTGCCTCCCCTGCGGTTTACGGATTCGGCACTTTCCAACACCATGTAGGCTGCCCCCTCTCCAAGGTTCAAGCCCCGCCGCATATCGTCAAACGGGCGGCAACGTTCCGTGTCGAGAATCATAAGCGAATTGAACCCGTTCAGGTGGAACAGGCTGAGAGCTTCGCACCCTCCGGCAATCACAACATCGGCTTTTCCCGTGCGAATCAGTTCTGCCCCGACAATCAAGGCGTTTGCTGCCGACGAACATGCCGTAGACACTGTGAAGGTACGCTGCACGGGAATCCCCCAGTAATCGGCCATCAGCTGCGTAGTAGACCCGCCGTCGTGCGTTTGCATCAAATGCAGATAGGTGTCGCGGCTGAGCATATCCAAGAAATGCAGCTCCGTACGATCCATGCCGCCAACGGTCGTCCCTGACAGCAGGTAAGCCTCCGCAGGTGATATGCCGGCTTGTTCCACAGCCTCGCGAATAGCCGCTATGCCCATGAGTGCCGAGCGGTTGTAAGGTGCGTCAGGCGGTAGACCCAACATGGACAACAATTCACCATCCGACAACTTGACCTCACCGCAGGGCAGCTCCTTGTGGACAGACGGCAGCCTCTGCAAAGTCCCGATGCCCGAGCGCCCCTCTATCAAGGCTTGCCTTACTTCTGCCTTGCCGTTCCCTATGGCCGATATGATTCCCGCACCTGTGATGTACACCGTTGCATCCATCCGTCGCTTATGCTTCTTTTTTACTTAGTGCGATGAGCCGCAATATACTCTGCCATGGTATTGATAGACTTGAATATGGCTTTCCCCTGCGCGGGGTCGCTCAGTTTGATGCCGTAGTTCTTCTCAAGCAGCACTATCAACTCGAGCGCGTCTATCGAATCCAAGCCGAGGCCTTCACCGAAGAGGGGAGCATCGTTGTCGATGTTTTCGCTCTTGATTTCCTCCAGATTCAGTGCCTCGATAATCTGTTGTTTAAGTGTTTGAATCAGTTCTTCCATCATCTCTTTTTATTATATGCAACGTTGCTTCGAATTTATCTGTATTGTCTATCTCCACCCAACCGCCTATGACGCTGTGCGTGGCGGGGTCGGAGAATGCTTGCTCCATTAGTTGGCGCACACCTGCGGGACTATCCTGCGCCAAGTATATAGTTTCGCCATGATAATGGTTGCGGATAGCTATTTCGCCTGCCAAGACATTGGGCAGCGTATAGATGAACGCAGAAGGACTCGGGTAGTAGTCCTCCGGGGTAATCGTCTGCGAGAACTCCCTGTCGGCACATGCCGATGCGCTGCGTCCCACGAACACCATGGCGCGGTCTTCCCGGGGAGTGAACCTCGCCACGTCCTTTGCCTTGGCTTCAGCTTCAAGCAACAATTCCGCAGCAATGAATCCGAGTTTGCACAGGGAATCCATCTTGTGGAATTTGGGGTAATCGCCCACACGCGTGCGGTATAGACCTTTGAGCATATCCATTCCTGTGCCTTCTGTCTTTATTCTTTCTCCGTCTACAACGGCATCGCGCTCCGTCAGGCATACCGTGTGAGTCACCTTGGTATCAAAGGTTGGGATAGGATGCTTCCTTGCGGCAACAGGTTTCCCCTTACGGAATATTACGGCTGCGTTGCACCCGCCAAAGCCGGCCATTATCTTTAGGAAAGCCTTGCCCTCGGCTGGCCGGTGCGCACCCGAGAGATTGATGGTGCTGCTTACTCCCAAGTGTTCGAAACCTTTTGTGCCGAGTACTATTCCATCGTCGGCAGCTTCCATGCAGATGAGTGTTTCCAAAACGCCGGCGGCACCCATCGTATGCCCGAAATAGCCTTTTAGGGCATAGGCAGGGAGAGTGTCCAAGCCGGCGCGCTTCAAGGCCACTGTCTCCATCTCGTCGTTGAACAGGGTGGCCGTGCCATGCACGTTGACAAAAGCCAGACCGGAGGTGTCTTGCTCCGAAAGAACGGATTGCAGCGAGCGGAAAGCACCCTCGGCCGTCTTGGAGGGATTGGTCAGGTGGAACGCGTCGTTCCTGTTTGCACAAGATACTATGTGCCAATGCTCTTCCCCTCCCCTGCCCTCGTCACTATCCGTTCCGTAGATGATGCAGGCCGCCGCCTCGCCTAAGTTCAGCCCGGTGCGCTCCTCGTCGAATGGGCGGCACAAGCTATCTGAGAAAGCTTTGAGCGACTGGAAACCACTCACGGCGAAAGGGGAAAGCACGTCAGCACCGATGACCACCGCATACTTATAGCGTCCTGTCTCCAAAGCACGCGCCGCCTCTGCCTGTGCGCTCAAGCCTGACACGCAGGCGTTGCACACCACTAAGGGTTCGTTTTGATTGCCGAACCACTTGGCTATCTGCCCAGCCGCCTCCGTCAACAAGGTGCGCAAGGGAGGATATTCCCTCGCTTCGCTACCGTCCAAGATACCGACGTTCCCCTTAGTCGTGGAAAGGATGAAAAGCACCTCTCCGCCGTCGGCAGGGATGCCCGTACCATGCAAGGCGCGGGCGGCAGCAAGTATGGCCATACGTTCGAAGCGGGTATATCCCTCGCCGATACCCTCCTCGGCGCAAGCCTCAGCCAAGACTACATCGTCCATCATCGAGGCAACGAAAGGCTCTGGCAAGCCCCACTTGCCCACATGCGTGCAGAGCCGTGACTCGCCGGCCTTGACACGCTCGTAGTTGGCACGCGTGCCTAAGGCCAGAGGGGATACTATATAGTCCGACAATCTGATGGTCATTGCTCAAGCCATTGTTTTTTCCATGCCTCGTAGAACGGAGGGGCGTACCACAGCAGCTGGTGCTGGGTGTCGGTGAACACCTGCACCGAATGTCCCGCTGCCACGAGGCTGCCGTCTGCCGAGTCATGTATTTCATAATCGAATACGAGCTTGGCCGCATCTACTGGGCGGTACTTGATGGTCACCACCGGGTGCATGCCGTAGGCCAAGGGTTTCTTGTACTGGATATGCAGTTCCACCAAGGGAGCGAAACAGCCATTGCGAAAAATATCCATATACCCTAAGCCGTACTTCTTGCCGAAGGCTTCGCGGGCATCCTCGAAATACAATGAGTAAGCCCCATGCCACACGACATTCATCGAGTCGACCTCGCTGAAACGTATCTCAAACGCTATGCTTGCTGTCAATTCATTCATTGCACTGCTATCTTCATTTCGGCTTTGGCTATGACCTCCGCACCTATGCAGGTCTCGGCATCTACCAATGTCATGCCGAATACTTCATCCTTGACGCGTATCGTCGTGTCAAGCGTTTCCCCCACCGCAGGCATCCGCGACAAGTGCAGGTTGCGGATTGCCCCGATGAAACCTATCTTCACCGGCAGCCCGCTCACTAAGTTGTAATATCCGAGCCGAGCCGCGCAAGTCTGGGCAATATGCTCTATGACGCCCGATGCCAGCAGCTTCCCTCCGGAAACGAACATGCAGTCCTCGCCTATGGTGAATCTCGTGCTTGTCACGCCCTCGTCGTAATGCGTCAGTGCGTCAATGAACACGAACGGGGGACGCTGGGGCAGAATGTCACTTGGGCTTACGTCCAGAAATCGTAAAAATTGAACCATTGCGTGGGGTATTGCCTGATTACATTCTCTAAATTCTCCACAAAGCACCGGCAAAGTGCCTCTTTCGTTTCACCTTGAAGCCTGCGCACGTGAATGCGGTAGGACTTCATTCCCTTTTTCATCACGAAGACAGCCAAGGCAGGTACTTGTCGACCCTGTGCCAAGGCGAATGGACCCAAGGGGAACTTGGCCTCAGCACCCAAGAAGCTGCACGTGATGCTGCGGGGAGAGCCGAAGAGACGGTCGCCCGGCATGCTAACTATCTGTGCCTGCTGCAAGGCGTGGCTCAGAATGAAGACGTGGGACATATCCGGCGAGGCGGGCACCATCTCTACGCCGTGGCTATCGAACATGCGGGTGCGCGAGGCCATGACGGTCTGGGTTTCCCCTGCGAAGACGAGCGCATGCATCCGCTTGTGGCGGGGCGTGAGCGAGTAGCCCGCCAACTCGTAATTGCCCACGTGCGAGCTGAGCTGCACGAAGCCCGCCTCGCCGCTTTCGAGCTCGTCAAAAGTTTCTTGCCCTTCGACTTCGAAACGGAAGGTGTGGCCGGCGTAGGCAGCAAAACGGTCTATGATAATCTGCCCGAAGCGGAAGTGGTTAAGATAAACATACCAAAACGCCTTCAGCGGGTTCATCGCGAAACGGCGGCGGTAAAAGCGGTAGCTCGACAGGTATGCCTTGCGTTTGAAGAGCATATAGAAAGGCACCATCCAGCCCATGCACCAATATGGGATGAGCAATGACGTATGGCGGAACCAACGTATGAGCATACGCTGCATCCAAGGCGTACCGCCCGTTGTCCCCTCCCATTGTGTATGCTCCAAGTCGGCCATTACCTCCACGCTGCTAGCCGGTTAATTGTTCATCTTGCGCTCTATGTAGTCGCAGAACTTGCCGAAGGTGTCCACTCCCTGCATCTCCTCGGGGTTGATTTTGAAGCCGAAAGTCTTGTCGACAATGACTACAATATCCACGAAGTCAAGGGAATCGATGCCCATGTCGTCCTTCAGCTTGGCATCGGGGGTAATCTTGTCCTCTTCGATTTCAAGGTCTTCAACCAGGAAGTGGCGTACTTTCTCTTCTATTTCTGTCCTGTTCATGTTGTTGTTTTGTTATGTGTTATTTGAGTTTGCAAACCAATATGCTATGCCCATGCCCCAAGCCGTCGTGTATCTGCTCTACGCTAAGCCCTGCCCTCTCGATGCAGGCGGCCAAGTCTTGGGTGTTGTACATCTTGCTGTTTCCGTTGGCCATCGCGGTGAAGTAGAGGGAGGTCATGGTCAGCGCCAAGGCTGCCGGCTCGTATTTCTGCCTGTCCCAGAGGGTCTCCATGACATATAGCCGGCTGCCCTCGTGCATCGTGCCGCGAATCTTTTCGATTATGGCGACGATTTGCTCCATGCTGAAGCAGTCAAGGAACTGGCTCATCCATACGGCATCGGCACTAAGGCCAGCCGGCAGGCGCTGCGCATTGTCAAGCAGGTTGATGCCATACCCATCGATGCGGTCAGCACTTGGTTTTCCCTCGATATGCTTGCGCATCATGGAAACCTGTTGTGGCAGGTCAACGACAGTCACCTGCACTTGGTCGTCGTGTGCGACGCAACGCAAAGCCCATCGGCCAGTGTTGCCCCCAACATCAAGCAAGGTGCGGGGGCGGTGCGCGCCGAAGACTATCTGCAAGGCCTCGTCAAAGGAATGGTCGCTGTAGAAGTGATCGAAAGCAAGCCATGACTGAAGCACTTGCCCGGGCAGGGAAGAGAGGCCCTCGTAGATGGTGAGCCAGTCGCCGAAATGGCGAAGTCCATGCGGTTTGCCCTCTATCAATGATTCCTCGAGGCGGAACCAGCCTTCGTAGTTGACGTCATGGTTGAAGTCTATGTCAACCTGCGTGGCAGGGTCTACCAGCAGAAACCATCCCGTCTTGGCAAGTTTGTAACGCTCGGTTTGTTCGTCGAGCAGCACAGTCCCGATGCAGAGCGAGGCCTCAAGCAGGCACTTGGCGGCATAGTCGCCCAGTCCGCTGCGCCGGCAGATTTCCTCCCGCGTAAGCCCCTCTTCACTCTCCCGCAACATATTCAGGATGCCATGCTTGAGCATGACACGCGTGGCCTGGAATATGGCCGGTCCCCATGCAATGAACTCGGCGCGCAGCTGCGCCTCCCGGGCGGTGAGATTGTCGACGGTGTAGGCTTTACGAAGCGAAGGCGACAGTTTCATCATTATTCTATGGCTTTAAGAAGGCCGTCAGCCAGATAACGGTAAACACTGATGACACGAGCCCTGAACGCCGGAGACATCAATCCTTTCACTTTTTCAAACTCGAATTCGCACACCACCTCGCCTGTACTATTGTCAACGAGCTGCATCGTGCCATTGATCAGCGCGCCTCCGGCTTTCCGGCTCATGCCCCAGAACGCACCGCCTGCATTGCCCACATTCATTGAGGAAACATTCACTTTCAGTGTATACGCAGCACTTTCGTCAGCACTGGCCATCGTCAGTTTCGTTCCCAACTTCCTCTTTTCATTGAAGTAGGTGATGAAACTTTCATGCCCGCGGTCAACATCGCCAACGAACTCCTCGTATTTCGCCGCACTTTGCTCTCCATAATATACATCTGCCGTCTGGCCTCGCCCGTCAATAATGGTCGTGTGGTCGTCTATGACGACATTGGCCACCGCCTCTTGTTGGAATACAGATACGTCGCCTTTTAGCAACTTCACTGGGTTTGCTGCATGCAGTGCGGCAACTCCGGCCGAAAAGCATAAAACGCACAAGCTCTTTCTCAAAAACATGTTTATGATTACCATACGCTGAAAAAATTAAATTGCTTTGATGACAAGGGCGCTGTTCGTTCCACCGAAGCCGAAGCTGTTGCTCAGCACGGTGCGTAGCGGGGTATCCACCGTTTGGGCGGCTAACCTGAGGGACTTCGCGTTATCGTCGGGGCAGTGCAGGTTGATGTTCGGGGCCACGAAACCGTGCTGCATCATGAGGATGGAATATACCATCTCGCTCGCCCCGGCCATCCAGCACTCATGCCCGGTCATGGATTTGGTTGAGCTAATCCACGTGCTGCCTCCCCCGAATAGCTGCGAGAGAGCCTTCGCCTCGCACAAGTCGCCTTGCGGGGTAGATGTAGCGTGCGCGTTGACATAGTCTACCTCGGCAGAAGCCAAGCCGGCATCGCGCAATGCCCGCGTCATGGCCACCACGCAACCCTCCTCATCGGGCTGCGAGATGCCTGAGCCGTTGCTTGAGAATCCGTATCCGGCCACCTCGCAAAGTATGTTGGCGCCTCGCGCCTTGGCATGCTCGTATTCCTCCAACACGAGAGCCGCCGCTCCCCCGCTCGGCACGAGGCCGTCGCGGTCTTTGTCGAAAGGCCGGCTGGCCTTCTCCGGCTCGTCCATACGCATGGAGAAAGCACGCAGGGCATCGAACGAGGCCATCGAGTAATAATTGGTTTCCTGGGCACCGCCGCAGAGTATCATATTCTGCAACCCTTGCTTGATGAGCATGTAAGCCAAGCCTATGGAGTGGCTGCCGCTGGCGCAGGCCGCACTGACGGTGAAGTTGATGCCGCGCAGGCGGAAGATGGTGCAGAGGTTCATGTTCACCGTCGAGTTCATTGACTGGAACACCAGGCCGTAGCCCAGCATCTCGGAGTCATGCTTCTCATCCATTATCTTTGCCGACTCAATCACTGGCTTGGCGGAAGAATCATTGCCGAAGATGCATCCCACCTCGTGTTCCTGCAAGTAAGCAGCATCGACTTGCGCCATGGCGAAGGCTTGGCGGCTGGCCATGAAGGCGTATTCTGCCTCTTCCGACATGCCGGCACGCGTGTGGCGGTCCAGGTCCTTGCGGGTGATGACCGGCTTCTCGACCATGCCCATAAGCCCGGAGCGGTAACCGTATCGGATGCGGTCCGGGTCCAAGCCTATGCCCGATTTGCCGTTATATAGCGACTCTCTTACCGTGTCTGTATCGGTCCCGAGGCACGACCAGATGCCCATGCCAGTGACCACGACTCTCCTTTCCATCGTCTTTCTGCTCCTTTGATTAAGTATACAAGCCTCCGTTGATTGACACCACCTCGCCGGTTATGTAGCCCGCCGCGTCGGATAGCAAGAAAGCTACCAAGGCTGCCACCTCCTCGGGGCGGCCGAAACGGCGCATGGGAATCAACGCTTTGAGCTGGTCCTGCGGCAGGTCCTTAGTCATGTCGGTCTCGATGAAGCCCGGGGCGACGGCGTTCACGGTCACCCCTCGAGAGGCCGTCTCCTGTGCCAAGGCCTTTGTCGCACCTATGAGGGCGGCCTTAGCCGCGCTGTAATTGGTCTGCCCGGGCATGCCTTTCAAGCCCGAGAGGGAGGCCATGTTCACAATGCGTCCGCCATGACCCCGTGCCATCATCTTAGGCAGCAGGCGGCGGGTGACATGAAAGAACCCGTCGACGGTGACGCCAAGCACGCGACGCCAATCTTCATCGGGCATCATGAACATCAAATTGTCGCGACGGATGCCGGCATTGTTGACCAAATATGCAATGTAATCGCTAGGATGCTCCTCCTCCCACTGCGCAAGGGCGTTATCGACGGCCTCCTTGTCGCTCACGTCGAAAGGCAGAAGCTCGGCGTTCGCGCCCTCCGCCCTGACCAAAGCGGCAACCTCCTCGGCGGCATCCTTGCCGGTGTGGTAATTGATGACGACTGGCATCCCCTTCCTTGCCAGCTCGATGCAGACGGCACGGCCGAGCCCCCGTGATCCTCCTGTTACTAATGAATATCTCATTCCAATCTGTCAATTAAGTCGTTGCCTAATTTCGTCGCTATTTTAATTTTGCAAAGATAAACATGTTTGCATGTTTTAATACATTTTCCACTGCCTTTTTACACTTCGCAGAGCCTGCATAAAAACACATAACATCCGCTCGGGAATGCTCCAAAACCCGCTTTCCACGCCGTGCAAGCAGGATGAAGTCCCGCCACAAACTACTGCACCGGGCAATGCGGGAACAACCCTGCCGCTCTCCGAAAACTTGATTGTCATAACGACAGCAAATCTGCAAGAAACACGGAAATCTGTAAAGCAAAACAACGGAATTGCTTTACAGAAAACTTAATAAAAGTTAAATATGCCCGATTTGCCAAAACATACTACCCAAGGAGGGAAAACATACAACCCAGGAGACGAAAACATACAACCCAAGCCGCCCTTGGGTTGTATATCTTTTTGTCAATCCGCCGAGGTCATTTTATTTACCTAGCAGGCGGCCATAACCAACCTGCCAAGTTGCACGGGCAAGCTCTCTGCCTCGCTTGGAAAAGCATCCTGCCCTTGGTTGGCTGCTATCCTGCGGAATATGCATAAAAAGTCAGGCTGCTGCCCCGGAGGGAAAACGGCTGCCTCCAGCGGCGTTGGAAAGCACTCGGATGCAGGTTGGAAACAAGCTTGGATGCCTTTTGAGGCATAAAACATACAACTTTCAGTAAAAATTAGGAGGGAAAACACAATACAGGTGATGCGAAGGAGCATATTAAAACATGTATATTTGTCGCGTTATAAATCATTTATGTTTCTATTGGGTTGGTGGCCTCTGCGACAGAGCCTGCCAGCCTTTTTTGTTCATCCCACTCGAAACATTAAAAATAAACAATGGAGGACGTGGCTGCCGGCTATACAAAAAGGGGTGACGCTTCACCCCCGATTCAATTGTTAACCTAAAATTTTAATGCTATGAAAACACGGTGTAAATATATCGTACATTTTGTGATTGGCAAAACTTCTACCGTTTTTTTTTATCTTTTCGAGAAGTTTATTGATTAAAACAGCGAGATTCTTGCTGCAAATCCAATCCGGTGCAAACCCTGATGCCTGCAACGTGAGGGCAATACTGCCGGGGCGCATGGCCAAACACCCCTC
>CAZWPW010000019.1:0-16933 GCA_964635525.1 uncultured Bacteroidaceae bacterium | reverse complement strand
CTGATGACATGGAAACATACGAGGGGGCATACAGATGATTGGCTATCAGTTCTGTCGAAAGGGTTTTCCCCGTTATTTCAGGACTGCACACATAAAGCCCCTTCTTGAGGCGTATTATCTGTTTGTCACGCTCAAGCAACCTGAGTTTCTGGCTTCCGCCCTTGATATGAGGAAACAAAGACTCCAAAACGGAAGCTGTGACAGGGACGTTGCCTAATTGCCGCAAAGGATTATTCACGGCATAAAGATAGAGATTATTTTAGCATAAAAGTATGTTTAACATATTTTCCTATGCAAATTATTGCTATTCGCATAACGAAGCTTCTGGAAAACGTCATCTATGGCGATTTGTTACCCACTTTTATCCACAGCCTTACGGTAATTTCTCCCGTTTGGGTTACCTTTGGCTACCGTTTTAAGATAACAGCAAATGCAAGAGTTCGTACACCTGCACGTCCACAGTGAATATTCATTGCTCGACGGGCAATCCAAAATCCAAGCCTTGGTAGACAAAGCCATCAATGACGGCATGAGGGGAATAGCAATAACCGACCACGGCGACATGTTCGGAATAAAAGAGTTCTACAACTACGTCAAGAAAAAGAATTCCAAAATCAAATCCGAAATAAAAGCCATCGAAAAAGAAATAGATGACAACCTGCCAGGCAACGACGAGCAGAAGATAGCAGAACTCAAAGAACATGCGGAAGCACTGCGCAGCAAACTCTTCAAACCGATAATAGGGTGCGAGATGTATGTCGCAAGAAGAAGGCTGCAAGACAAAGAGGGAAAGCAGGACAACAGCGGGTACCATCTGGTAGTGCTTGCCAAAAACAAAAAAGGATACCACAACCTAATCAAGCTCGTCTCAAAAGCATGGACAGAAGGCTTCTACAGCCGGCCAAGGACCGACAGGGCAGAACTCGAAAAACACCGCGAAGGACTGATAGTGGCATCAGCATGCCTCGCCGGGGAAATACCAAGGAAGATAATAGCGGGAAACCTTGACGAAGCGGAAGAAGCTATCAAATGGCACAAGAAAGTGTTCGGCGACGACTACTACCTCGAATTGCAACGCCACAAAGCAACGGTGCCAAGAGCCAACCACGAGACTTACCCAATCCAACAAAACGTCAACAGGCAACTAATCGAGTTCTCAAAAAAATATGGCATCAAGCTGATATGCTCCAACGACGTGCATTTTGTAAACGAAGAACATGCCGAAGCGCATGACAGGCTGATATGCCTGTCGACAGGAAAAGACCTCGACGACGAGAAACGAATGCTCTACACGAAACAGGAATGGATGAAAACAACAGCCGAAATGAACGAGCTCTTCTCAGACATACCTGAAGCATTGGCAAACACAATAGAAATATGCGACAAGGTGGAGTTCTACAGCATTGACCATGAACCAATCCTCCCGAACTTCCCAAAACCGGAAGGATTCAATGACGATGACGAATACCTCAAGCACCTGACACTCGAAGGAGCAAAAAAAAGATGGGGAAACATAAACAACGAACAAAGGGAACGCATAGAGTTTGAATTGAACACAATAAAAAACATGGGGTATCCCGGATACTTCCTCATCGTGCAGGACTTCATCAACGCCGCAAGGAACATGGGAGTGGCAGTAGGACCGGGAAGAGGCTCGGCAGCAGGCTCGGCAGTGGCCTACTGCCTCGGCATAACACAAATTGACCCGATTAAATACGACCTGCTCTTCGAACGATTCTTGAACCCTGACAGGATATCACTCCCCGATATCGACATAGACTTCGACGACGACGGAAGAGGGGAAGTGCTTAGGTGGGTAACCGAGAAATACGGGCACGAAAAAGTGGCGCACATAATAACATACGGAACAATGGCCGCCAAACTGGCTATAAAAGACGTCGCAAGAGTGCAAAAACTATCGCTGGCAGAAGCAAACAGGCTTGCAAAACTAATACCCGACAAAATACCCGATGTGAAAAAAGTAACCCTGCAAGCAGCCATCGACCACGTGCCGGAATTGAAAAACGCAGAAGCATCAACCGACCAAAACGTCAGGGAAACTATCAAATTCGCCAAAATGCTTGAAGGCAACGTCAGAGGCACAGGAGTACATGCTTGCGGGACAATAATCTGCCGGGACGACATAACCGATTGGGTGCCGGTAAGCACGGCGGAAGACAAGGACACGAAGCAAAAAGTGCTCGTCACGCAATACGAAGGAAGCGTCATAGAAGAAACAGGACTAATTAAAATGGACTTCCTCGGATTAAAAACACTATCAATAATAAAAGACGCAGTTAAAAACATCGAACTAACAAGGGGAATAACTATCGACATCGACAAAATAGACATAAACGACAAAAGCACATACAAACTATACAGCGAAGGAGCAACCGTAGGAACATTCCAATTCGAATCGGCAGGCATGCAAAAGTTCCTCAAAGAACTAAAACCCACGACATTCGAAGACCTCATAGCAATGAACGCGCTCTACCGCCCAGGGCCAATGCAATACATACCGCAATTCATAAACCGGAAACACGGAAAGGAAGAAATAAAGTACGACATACCCATCATGGAGCGGTACCTCAAAGACACCTACGGAATAACGGTCTACCAAGAACAAGTCATGCTCCTTTCAAGGCTGCTCGCCAATTTCACACGAGGAGAATCTGACGGGCTGCGCAAAGCAATGGGCAAAAAGCTAATCGACAAACTCACATCGCTGAAACCGAAGTTCATCAAAGGAGGAACAGACAACGGGCACGACCCCAAAGTGCTCGAAAAAATATGGAAAGACTGGGAAAGCTTCGCAGCATACGCCTTCAACAAATCGCATGCAACATGCTACTCATGGGTGGCATACCAAACAGCTTACCTCAAAGCCAACTACCCGTCAGAATACATGGCGGCCGTCATGAGCAGGAACATATCAAAAATCGAAGAACTAAGCAAGTTCATGGACGAATGCAAAAGAATGGACATAAAAGTGCTTGAACCTGACATAAACGAAAGTAACCTCACTTTCACCGTCACACCACAGGGGAACATCAGGTTCGGGCTCGGAGCAATAAAAGGAATAGGAGAAGCAGCCGTCAACGCCATAATAGAGGAAAGGAACCATAACGGGCAATACAAATCAATATTCGACCTGGCACAACGGCTCGACTACTCGTCATGCAACAAAAAAACTCTCGAATGCCTCGCATACGCAGGAGCGCTCGACAGCTTCACAAACATCAGCAGGGAACAATACTTCGCATGCAACGAACGTGGGGAAACATTCATTGAATCACTCGTCAGGTACGGAGCAAAATACCAAAGCGAAAAAGCACAATCGGCAAACTCACTGTTCGCCGAAGACGAAAGCATTGACATGCCGCTGCCGGAAGTGCCGGAAAACGACACATGGAGCGACCTCTACAGGCTCAACAAAGAAAAAGAACATGTAGGGATATACATCTCAGCACACCCGCTCGACGACTATGCCGTAATACTCGAAAACTTCTGCAACCTGCAAATGAATGAAATCGATGACATAGCAACATCCAACGAAACAAGGGAGATCGTATTCGGGGGAATAGTGACTAACGTCAGGGAAGGATACAGCAAAAACAACAACCCGTACGGAATACCTAAAATAGAAGACTTTTCAGGAGCAGCAGAAATACCATTCTGGGGAACAGACTGGATACAATGGAGCAACTACCTGAAAGAGGGATTGACAATCCTCGTCAAAGCGAGAATACAGCCAAAACGGAACCGCATGAACGAAATGGAAATAAAAGTCAACTCAATAGAACTGCTCTCGGAAGCAAAAAACAAAATGATCAACAAGCTGACCTTGCTCATGCCAGTCACAACCATCGACAAACCAACAATATCGGACATAGAAAAAGCCATGAACGAAAACCCGGGAAACGTCGAAGTCTACTTCAACATCATCGACGAAACACAGCCGAACCTGAACATAACAATGAAATCAAACACGAAAAAAGTCGAGGTCACAAAAAAACTAATCGACTATTTGACCGCAGAGAAGTCTTTGGCTTATATAATAAATTGAATAACTTTGCCCTGCATTATAACAATTAATAATTATGGCACTGCAAATAACAGATAACAATTTCAACGAGTTGGCAGACTCTGGAAAACCATTGGTCGTAGACTTCTGGGCAACATGGTGCGGACCATGCAAGTTAATAGCACCTTTCGTAGACGAATTGGCCGAAGAGTACAAGGACACAGTGAACATCGGGAAATGCAACATCGATGAAAACACCGACCTGCCGGCACAATTCGGCATAAGGAACATACCAACCTTGCTCTTCCTCAAAGACGGGGTGGTAGTCGACAAGTTAGTGGGCGCAACCTCAAAAAACGCATTGAAAGAAAAAGTCGACAAGCTGCTCGGCTGAACAACAAACAACTGCAAGACAGGCGGGGCAACGCATCAGCATTGCCCCGCCTGTTTCATTCTATTCGCTTGCCGGATTGATGCCCGGAGGTCTCAGCAGCCGCAACCTGAATGGCAGCCAGACGAACAGCCGTCATCATCGCAACCGCAACCGCCATGCCCGCAGCCGCAGCCGCCGGCCAGCATGCTCAGGTAGGCATTCAACTCCTCGTCAGTAGCCTCGCGGGTGGATAGCACCTTGCCCTCAAACATCAAGTCATGACCTGCAAAAGGGTGGTTCAGGTCAAGGACAATGACCTTGCCATTAATCTCCTGCACCGTGGCATTGTACATCTTGCCATGCTCATCGCGCAAAGGCACAACCTGGCCAAGCTCGACGTTGAGCTTTCCGTTTATCTCGAACTGCCCCCTTGCCAATTCAACCACAAGGTCGTCGTCATGCTCGCCGAAAGCCTGGTCCATAGGCACCGTCACTTCGAACGTATCGCCCACGCCTAACTTGACAAGAGCCTCCTCCAAAGCGGGCAAGGTATGTCCCAAGCCTGAAACGAGCTCGTAAGGATTCGATTCGTCGGCCGAGTCCTTGACAACTTTCTTGCCATCCTCAATGACCGACATTTCATAGGTTACAGATATGAACTTGTGTTGCTTGCTTTCCATGTAATGTTTGTTTTTGAATATATGAATATTGAAATTAGCAAGCGCAAATGTACTAAAATATTCTGCCCTGCCGCCTCCATGCACGTATTTTTCGGGCTTTGGCGGTTTATTTGCCGGTCATTATGCCGAGGACAATCCTGTCCGTCTCGTTCATGCCCGCCGCTCCTATGTCGGTAAGGTTCTTGATGGTCTTGTCGACATCATCGTCAATGATGCCCTCAACCGAAGTGGCGCACTCGCCCTCCATAGCCAAAAGCGACGAAAGCATAGCCGTCGAGACCCCCGTCGACACTTTCAGCGAGCAGCTGGGCTTCGCGCCGTCGCATATCATGCCCGTGATGTTGGCAACCATGTTCTTGACGGCATTGGCAACGTTGGCGTATCCACCTCCCATCAAATAGGTTATGCCGCAACTCGACCCAGTGGCGGCAACAACGCAACCGCACAAGGCAGACAGGCGGCCAAGGCTCTGCTTGATGTATATCGCCGTCAGATGGCTCAGAGCCAAAGCCCTGATTAACTGCTCGCGGGACTTGCCGGTCTCGCGGGCGAAGACCACCACGGGAACAGTGGCCGCAATGCCCTGGTTGCCGCTGCCGGAGTTGCTCATGACGGGAACCATAGCGCCGCCCATCCTGGCATCGCACGCGGCAGAAGTGTAAGAAAGGACTTTCGAGTAGGCGCAATCACCCATCAAGCTGTTCTTCTTGTCACTCAACAACAGTTTGCCGAAACGGTGGCCGTAGCACCCGGAAAGCCCCTCCTCGGAAGCCTGCATGTTAAGGCGGGCGGCCTCCATGATGAACTCAATATCGGCAAGAGGGACGGTGGTGGCAAACTCGTAGACCTTGCCAAGCAACAATTTGAGGTTCCCGGCGCACTCCCCGGCGGATGAATCGCAATGCTTGTCGAGAAGAACCTCGCCGTCGCGGGCAACGTAAACGAAATTGGTGTGGCTGCCCGATATGACGGCAACGGCCTCGCTACCCCCGGCGGAGCAAACGGCCTCGGCATGAAGCTTGTCGCATACGCCTTGCTTGAGCTTGATCTCGATGCAGCCCGAGGAAATCATCTGCTTGCCGAGCTCGACATCGCGTGGAGTGCAGTCTTTGATTACTTCCAAACCGTACGACGACTTGCCGCAAAGCGCGCCCAAAGCAACCGCAATGGGCAAGCCAATCATACCGGTGCCGGGGATGCCTACGCCCATGGCGTTCTTCAGCATGTTGGGACTAAGGTAGACAACAATCTTCTCTGGCCGGGCGCCAAGCACTTCGGCTGCCTTCGCCGTGGCCAACGACACCGCCATGGGCTCGGTGCAGCCAACTGCCGGGACGACCTCGCGCTTGATAATCGACAAAATCTCTGAATACTCTTGTTTTTCCATAGTAACAGGTTCTTTTTAGGCAAAGATAATGCAACACGCCAATATATCTGCCGCCAACCCGATAACAAATGGCAAAGAATGCAAAACTGACAAGCAACCCGCCCCGCTGCAAGCCGCTCGCAAAGCATAGCCAAGACATACGCCGGGACAACCGTCCCCGCACCCGATGGAATATTACCCTGCTAACGGCGCAAAGTTCCACAGGGTAGGATGAAATCTTTATTTTTACCTTAAAAACATTTATTTTTAGGGTAAAAATATGTATTTGCAAGGTAAAAATATATATTCTCAACCTAAAAATAAAGATTACATTGAATGCAAGGAAAGATTTCATCCTACCCTGTGGAATATTGGATCTGATGCCCGGCAACTTCCCCTCCGTTGCAACTTGGCTTTTCAATGCTCCTGAACTGCGCCCGGGCGGTGCGGCATTTTGTTTCGCCTACGGTGTTACGAAATATTCGTACACTGCGGTTGAATGCTGCACAGTTGTTTTTATATTTGCAGCCGTTAAACAATTCAGTGCCATTTCATGGAATTCCGCAAGCGCTACAATGGTTTGAGCGATAAGCAAGTGTTGCAGAACCGCAAGCAATTCGGGCAGAACCTTCTCACTCCCCCTAAGAGGGATTCGATCTTCAAGCAGTTTTTCGAGAAGTTCAACGACCCGATAATAAGGATCCTGCTTGCCACGCTCGTCCTGTCGGTGGGCATTTCGTTCTACCACTATTACCATGACGGCTCCGGGGCGGATGTGTTTTTCGAACCTTTGGGCATTTTTGCCGCCATCATCCTTGCCACTTCGATAGCTTTCATATTCGAGTTGCGGGCTAACAAGGCCTTCAACATCCTCAACAAGGTGAATGACAACGAGCCGGTTCAGGTCGTCAGGCAGGGCTGCGTGCAGGAAATCCCTAAGAAGGATGTAGTCGTGGGCGACATAGTCATCGTGAACACCGGCAATGAGATACCTGCTGACGGCATACTGCTTGAGGCCACTTCGCTTCTCGTCGACGAGTCATCTCTCACTGGCGAGCCTGCCACGAGGAAAACCGCTGATGATTCGCAGCTCGACAGCGAAGCCACCTACCCTTCAAACAGCCTGTTGCGCGGCACGACGGTGATTGAGGGCATAGGCATCTACAAGGTCCTCAAGGTTGGAGATGCCACCGAGCACGGCAAAGTGTACAAGGCAGCGCAGATCGACGACAGCACCGTGACTCCACTTAACACACAGTTAAACAAGTTCAGCCGCGCCATCACCGTGGTAAGCTACACCCTTGCGGCACTCATCATCGTTGGCAGGCTCCTGAACTATTTCTACAGCACTGACGAATTCGTTTGGGTGGATTTCACCCGTTACTTCCTTAATTCGGTCATGATAGCGGTGACGCTGATTGTAGTGTCTGTGCCTGAGGGCCTTCCCATGAGCGTGACGCTGAGTTTGGCTCTGAGCATGAAGAGGATGCTAAAGGCCAACAACCTCGTCAGGAAGCTGCATGCCTGCGAGACGATGGGGGCGGCGACGGTCATCTGCACCGACAAGACAGGCACTCTTACGAAGAACCAGATGCAAGTGCACGACACCCTATTCATTGGGCTCAAGGGGCAGCAGATTGAGAACAAT
This sequence comes from uncultured Bacteroidaceae bacterium, assembly GCA_964635525.1. Classification (GTDB taxonomy): domain Bacteria; phylum Bacteroidota; class Bacteroidia; order Bacteroidales; family Bacteroidaceae; genus Avibacteroides. The sequence goes on along the minus strand of CAZWPW010000019.1, from coordinate 8,842 downwards.
ACCCACAGCATAATTGTCACCGAAAGCATTGCGGCCAACTCGACGGCTCACCTTGACAAGTCGCACCCTTTGCATATCAAGCCCATTGGCAATCCTACCGAGGGTGCTTTGCTTCTGTGGCTTGACAACAACGGCATAGATTACATGAAGATAAGGGAGAACTGCCCTCCGGTTGAGCAGCTTGTCTTCACTACCGAACGCAAATACATGGCTACGGTTGTCGACTCGCATCCCCTCGGCAGGAGGGTGCTTTATGTCAAGGGTGCCCCGGAGATACTTCTCGACATGTGCGACAACATTATGGAGGGCTGCACCCGCCATGATATAGAGGAGGCACTCTCTGGCTACCAGCGCCAGGCGATGCGCACCTTGGGCTTTGCCTACAAGTTCCTATCCGACGGCGAGAAACCTTTCGACGGCAAGGCTGTCACCTCGCGGGGCTTGACGTTCATCGGGGTTGCTGCAATATCCGACCCGGTAAGGGATGACGTTGCGGCGGCAGTGGATGAATGCTTACGCGCGGGGATAAGCATCAAGATCGTCACCGGAGACACCCCTTCGACCGCCAAAGAAATAGGCCGGCAAATAGGGTTGTGGTCCGACGATGACGGCCCAGACAGCGCGATAACCGGCCCGGAGCTTGCCATGCTCAGCGACGAGGAGCTGATGGAACGCGCCCAGAAGCTGAAGATAATATCGCGCGCCCGTCCTATGGACAAGTCAAGGCTCGTCAAGGCCTTGCAGGGCAATGGCGAGATTGTTGCCGTGACGGGCGACGGCACTAACGATGCTCCGGCACTGAAGAGCGCGCACGTTGGCTTGTCGATGGGTGACGGCACTCCGGTTGCAAAAGAGGCATCAGACATCACCATCATCGACAATTCTTTCGGCAGCATAGCCAAGGCGGTGATGTGGGGGCGTTCGCTCTACCAAAACATCCAGCGTTTCATTGTGTTCCAGATGACAATAAATGTCGTTGCTTGCATGATTGTGCTTATCGGTGCTTTCACTGGCACTGAATCGCCTGTCACCGTGACGCAAATGCTTTGGGTCAACCTTATCATGGACACGTTCGCAGCTATGGCTTTGGCCTCTCTCCCCCCGTCTCGCAGCGTCATGAACGACAAGCCGAGGCAAAGGAGCGAGTTCATCGTCACCCGTCGCATGTGGATTCAGATTGTTTCTTCGGGTTTCATCTTCGTTGTCGCTCTTTTGCTGTTTTTGCAATACATCAAACACTTTGACTTGACATCGCTTCAGTTGTTCAACTGGGATGATTTCGTTTGGAGCTTGACTGATTTCAGCTATGTGGCGCATGGTTTGACATCGTACGAGATGAGCCTGTTCTTCACGTTGTTCGTCTTCTTGCAGTTCTGGAACATGTTCAACGCCAAGGCATTCAATTCGAAAGGTTCGGCTCTCCGCTTTGGTGGCTGCAAGGCGTTCCTGCTTGTTTCGTTGGCCATCCTCGGCGGGCAGGTAGCTATTGTCACCTTCAGCGGCGAGATGTTTTCAGTCAGTCCGTTGCCTGTGTTCGACTGGCTTGTGCTGTTAGCTGCCACGTCTCCGGTTTTGGTTGTTGGCGAGGCGGGCAGGCTCTTCAAATCCATAGCCAAGTCGATATCAAGATGAAACGCATAGCAGTGCTCACCGGCGCGGGCATAAGCGCCGAAAGCGGGATACAGACTTTCCGCGACGCAAACGGACTGTGGGAGAACCACAGCATAGAGGAGGTGGCTACACCCGAAGGCTTCGCACGCAACCCAGCATTGGTCACGGCTTTCTACAACAAGCGCAGGAATGAATTGCTTCGCGTCTCTCCCAACGAGGCTCACAAGCTCGTGGCAGGATTGGAGAAGTGGTTTGACGTGATTGTCATCACCCAGAACGTTGACAACCTGCATGAACGTGCCGGCAGCAGCAATGTCCTCCACCTGCACGGCGAACTGACCAAGATGTGCTCAAGCCGCTCGCCCGGCGACCCAGCATTCATCAGGGAACTGCGCCCCGAGGAGTACACCGTCGACTACCGTGCCTTGGCCGGCGACGGCAGCCGCCTGAGGCCTTTCGTGGTGTGGTTCGGCGAGCCTGTCCCCAACATAAGCATCGCTGCAGAACAAGTCAGCCAAGCCGACATTGTCATAATCATAGGCACGTCGTTGCAAGTCTATCCTGCCGCCGGATTAATAGATTACGCCAAAGCAGGCGCGCGCATATACCTGATTGATCCTAAGGACGTGGCCAGAAACACGGCAGCGAGGAATATCGTGCACATCAAGGAGGTCGCGACAAAAGGGATGAGGCATTTGTACAGCCTGTTGGAAAGCGAGCGGTAACGGCCTTGGGTGGTTATCAATGGCAATAGCCCACACCTATCCTGACTTGGTGGAAGGGGTAGTCGCGGAATCCATACTGGTATGCCAGCAGCGGGCGGAATTTCTTTGCCTTGAACACTACGTTAGCTTTCATGACACAGGGACGGTCGCCGTTGCCAATCCACCCGGAATATCCCTGCACTGCCACGGATGCAGTGAACCACTTTGCCGAGAGTTTCATTTTCCCGCCGTACATGTATGCGTCGTTCTGCGTGACTTTGCCGACTTGCCAGCATAGGAAACCGACATTGGCGACGAACCGCAGCTCGTCAAGGAAAGGGTTGCCAAACTGAATGGACTTGGCTATTGATGTGTCGAAAAAATATCCTGGTGCGTCGAAATAGCGCCCGAACTCGTCGCTGTCGCCCGAGGCAGTGATTAGCGCTGCGCGCAACGTGATGTCTGGGACTAACCTTCTCTGCTTGACCAAGTGAATGTCGGTAGTGACGTACAGGTTTCCGAACTCCCGCCCTTTCATCTTGGTGCGTGTTGGTTGCTGGTGTGACAACGAGGCATCGGTATTGTTGTAGAACTCGATAACCGGCATCCACAGCGTCAAGTTTACACGCGGGGTGAAAAGCGGTATGCTTGCCTTGGCAAAGATATCGAATGTGCGGTCGCCGTAGAATCCTTTGTAAGCATCGAATGACAGTTCTGCATAAATTGTGCTTGACACTGTGCCGTCAAGCATGTCGGGCACGGGAAGAGCGTTGGGGCCGAAGTAGAGCGGCGACGTCCTGTTGCCCTCCAATGATTCCTCGATTGCGTGAGCCGATATTGACCAGCAGGCTAAAACGGCTAATAGAAGTTTCCTCATGGCTGTGCTTCGCATCATGGGTTATTTCAAATAAAGTTTTTCGCGTTGTATGATATTCCAAACCGAGGGGTGGGTAAAGAAACTCATGTTCTTGCCCTGTGCAACCGACTGCCGGATGAACTTTGAGGAGATGCCGATTATTGGCGCATCGACTATCGTGACATTGGCAGGCAGGTTTGCCGGATTGATGTCCACTCCATGGCGGGGGTATACATAAAGGTCGTGGTTTGCTAGGATGGCTTCAGGGCTCTTCCACTTGTCGAAATCCGCCCAATTGTCGGCACCAATAAGCAGCACGAACTTGATGCTTGGGTGCTTGGCGCGCAACGCCGCCAATGTGTCGACCGTGTATGACGGCTTGGGGAGGGAGAACTCTTCATCGGAAACTTTGAATTTGCCGTATCCCGAAGTGGCTTGCACAACCATTGAATAGCGCAAATGGTCATCGGGCAAGCCGTCTTGCGCCTTGAACGGATTGCAAGGCGTTACCATGAACCAGAGTTCATCAATCGGGCACGTTTCGCAAACATAGTTTGCCAGGGCGGTATGCCCTATGTGCGGAGGGTTGAACGTCCCACCGAAAAGCGCTACTGTTCTTGGCATTTATCCTGTCGGTTTATGAAGGCCATGACAATCTGCGCCACTTCGCGTTGCGCCGTTTCGATGTCGTCATTAATTACTGTCGCATCGAACTTGCTTGCGAACGACAATTCATATTCGGCCCTTTCAATGCGTTGTGTTATTGCTTGCTGCGACTCGGTGCCACGGCTTTCCAGCCTTTTGCGCAGCTCATCTATCGAGGGCGGCATTATGAAGATTGACAAAGCCCTGTTGCCGTACGCTTTCTTTATGTTGCACGCGCCAAGCACGTCAACATCAAAAACCACATTCTTCCCGAGGCGCAACATCGCGTCAACCGGGGCTTTGAGCGTGCCGTAAAACCTTCCGGGATAAACTTCCTCGTATTCGAGAAACTCGCCCGCCTCTATCTTGGCTTTGAAATTGTCAGGGGATAAAAAAAAGTACTCCACCCCGTCCTTTTCAGCCCCTCGCGGCGGACGGCTGGTGGCAGAAACCGAGAATTGGAGATTCGGTATTTCCCGCAGCAGATAATTTATTATCGTCGATTTGCCTGAACCCGACGGGGCAGAAAAAATAAATACATTCCCTTCCATGGCATCACATGACGTTCAAGACCTGTTCTTTAATCTGTTCGAGTTCATCCTTCATGCGCACGACTATCTGTTGCATTTCTGCATGGTTAGACTTGCTCCCGAGCGTGTTTATCTCCCGCCCCATCTCCTGCGCTATGAAGCCGAGCTTCTTGCCTTGCCCCGGCTCACCGCCGAGCGTGTCAATGAAATATGCTATATGGTTTGCCAAGCGCTGCTTTTCCTCGTTGATGTCGAGTTTTTCGATATAATATATGAGTTCTTGCTCGAAGCGGTTTTTGTCGTAGTCAGCATCTATATGCTTTTCCAACGCATCGGCTATGCGCAACTTTATTTTCTCGACTCTCTCCTTCTCATGGGGTTCAATGGCTTCCAGCAATGATTTGATGTTCGACACCTTCTCCATCAGTTTTTTGTTCAAAGCCTCGCCTTCCTGTTTGCGGAATGCAACGAGCTCATTGGCGGCTTGGATGATTGCGTCATGGACAGCCCCCCACTCTTCATCGGATATTGTCTCTACATCTGATGCCGAGACAACTTCAGGCATCCTCAAAACCGTTGTAAACCAATCTGCCGGCAACGGCAATGACAAGTCTTTCGACAATTGGGAAATCTGGGTGCAATAACTTTTGAAGACATCAACGTTTATCAATGCCGTGCTTGAGGCATCCCTCTCGACCCAAAGCATGAAATCAACCTTGCCCCTTACGAGCATCGACGAGAGTTCCGCCCTCAGCCCCATCTCCTTTTCACGATAAACAGAAGATATCTTTGCCGTCAAGTCAAACCCCTTGCTGTTTAATGATTTTATCTCAACATGAACCCTCTTGCCATGCAATTCAATTTCTGATTTGCCATAGCCTGTCATTGACATCACCATATCGCTATCATAGTTTTTCGCAAAATTATACCAAATATCATTCCAAGCAATGTGGCTAAGATATAAATGTTTAATTTTGCACAACCACAGACAATGCACAATGGCAACTATCCTGAACATAGAGACTTCAACCAATGCCTGCTCAACGGCAATAAGCGAAAACGGCGAGGTGTCAGTGCATTTCGAGGATTTTGAACCACGCACGAATGCAAACAAGCTCGGCACGTTTGTCAATGAATCAATTGAAGCCCTGTCAAAGCAAAACAAGAAGCTCGATGCCGTGGCAGTCAGTTGCGGCCCGGGATCATACACAGGGTTAAGGGTCGGGGTGTCAATGGCCAAGGGAATATGTTTCGGCAAAGGCATACCGCTCATTGCCATCCCTACGCTGGAAGTGCTTTGCGTCATACCCCTGCTTTACCATGAATTAGAAGACAATGCCCTGCTCTGCCCCATGATTGACGCAAGGCGCATGGAAGTATACACCTCATTGTACGACCGCTCGTTGAAGCAGCTGATGCCAACCTCGGCGATTGTGATAAACGAGAACTCGTTCCATGAAGAATTGGAAAAGAACCCCATCTATTTCTTCGGCAACGGAGCAGACAAAATAAAACAAACCGTCAAGCACACAAACGCCAAATTCATCGACGGGATGAAACCCTTGGCCAAGGCAATGTCAATCCTCTCGGAAAAAGCATACATGGCCAATGACTTCAAAGATACAGCATATTTCGAACCTTTCTACTTGAAAGACTTCGTAGCAACAACGCCAAAAAAACTATTGTGAAATGAAATACAACACCCAAGAAAAAAAACTACCGCTCCCGGAATACGGCAGAAGCATACAAAACATGGTCGACTATGCCCTGACCATCGAAGACAAGGCAGAAAGGCAACAATGCGCCAATGCCATCATAACTATCATGGGAAACATGAACACGCAACTGCGCGACATACCTGACTTCAAACACAAACTCTGGGATCACCTCGCAATAATGTCGGACTTCAAGCTCGACATCGATTACCCGTATGAAATAATCAAGAAAGACCACTTGGCAAGCAAACCGTCAAAAGTGCCTTACCCGCAAAAGAAAATATCGTTCATGCACTACGGGTACAACCTGCAGGAAATGGTAAAGGGAGCAGCCGAAATGGAAGAAGGCGACAGCAAAAAAGCGCTCATCAACCTGCTGGCCAACATGATGAAAAAAGACTTCTACGCTTGGGCAAAGGACATAGCCGATGAAAACAAGATAATAAAAGACCTCTACACGCTGTCAGACGGAAAAATAAACCTGCAACCGGGCGACATAACCTTCTTCGAGCAGAAAAACTATAACAAGAAAAACAACAACAAGAAGAACAACAACAAAAAGCACACTACTTAACTGCATCATGGCATCATTCATAATCGAAGGAGGGCGAAAACTCAAAGGAGCAATAACACCGCAAGGAGCGAAAAACGAAGCACTGCAAGTAATCTGCGCAACGCTACTGACGGAAGAACCCGTCACAATAAAGAATATCCCCGACATACTCGACGTCAACAACCTCATACAACTGCTCATAGGAATGGGGGTAAAAGTGTCGAAAGGCGGAGACGGGACATTTACATTCCAAGCCGACAGCATTGACCTGCAATACCTCAAAAGCGACGACTTCATTGCAAAATGCACAAAACTAAGAGGATCAATAATGCTCGTCGGGGCATTGATAGCAAGGTTCGGAACGGCAGTAACGCCAAAACCTGGAGGCGACAAGATAGGACGCAGAAGACTCGACACGCATTTCATGGGAATCGAAGCTTTAGGAGCAGAGTTCGATTACGACAAAGAAAAAGAAGTCTACAAAATAACCGCCAAAGAACTCAAAGGATGCAAAATGCTGCTCGATGAAGCCTCCGTCACGGGGACTGCCAACATCATCATGGCTGCAACCATGGCCAAAGGCAAAACAACAATATACAATGCAGCTTGCGAACCCTACGTGCAACAATTGTGCAAAATGCTTAACTCCATGGGAGCTAAAATCTCAGGAATAGCATCAAACCTCTTGACAATAGAAGGAACGGACAAATTAGGAGGAACAACACACACTATCCTGCCCGACATGATAGAAGTCGGCAGCTTCATCGGCATGGCGGCAATGACCGCAAGCGAAATAACCATCAAGAATGTCTCGTACGAAAACCTCGGCATAATACCCGACAGCTTCAGGCGGCTCGGCATCAAAATCGAACAACACAATGACGACATTATCGTGCCGGAACAACACAACTACCAAATAGAATCGTTCATCGACGGGTCAATTATGACCATAGCCGATGCACCATGGCCCGGCCTCACTCCAGACCTGCTCAGCGTCATGCTCGTCGTGGCAACACAAGCCAACGGAAGCGTCCTGATACACCAAAAGATGTTCGAAAGCCGATTGTTCTTCGTCGACAAACTCATCGACATGGGAGCGCAAATAATCCTATGCGACCCGCACCGGGCAGTAGTCATAGGGCATAACCGCAAAATGAAACTAATGGCAGGAAACATGACCTCGCCCGACATCAGGGCAGGAATAGCAATGCTCATAGCTGCAATGGGAGCCGAGGGGACAAGCCGGATACACAACATTGAACAAATCGACAGAGGATACCAGAACATCGAACACAGGCTAAACAGCATCGGAGCAAAAATCACACGAATCTGACAACACATGATAAACGAATGTGACCTGTTAAAAATAGGAAAGTTGGCAAAACCGCATGGCATAAAAGGCAAAATGGCAATGACCTTGGACAATGCCGTGCTCGAAGAGAACGAACCCGACTTCCTCTTCTTCAAAATAAACGGGCTCTTCGTGCCGTTCTGCATAGAAGAATATGACTTCAGGAACGACTATTGCGCAATGGTAAAGTTCGAAGGCATCGACAACATCGAAAACGCAAAGAAATACCAAGGATTAGAAGTGTACTGCGAAAAGTCAGACATAACAACCCATAAAGACGAAAGCGAAGAACTCGCCGGATACGACGTTAGCGACGAAAAACATGGATACATCGGAAAAGCAACTTGGGTGGACACGCAAACCGAAAACATCCTGCTCTTCGTCGAAAACACAAAAGGAGAAGAAATCATTCTCCCATTCCATGACGACCTCATCGCAAGCATCGACAAAACCAACCGTACAATTACCTTCAAACTACCAGACGGGATAATCGGCATCGACAACAACTAACGCGAAACGAAATATGCAAAACAAAGACAAGAACAATAAAGGGTTTTGGAATAAGATAAGGTTCAAATACAAGATATCCGTCATCAACTCGAACACGCTCGAAGAAGTAGCAAAGCTCAACCTGTCAAAATTCAACGCGCTGCCGTTGACGCTGCTCGCCTTATTGTTCATGTTCCTCGCTACTGCGGCAATCATCATCTTCACACCCCTGCACAACTACCTGCCAGGCTATGTGAACAGCGAAGTAAGAGCGCTTATCGTCACAAATAAAGTATATGTCGACTCAATAGCCGAAGAATTGATGGTACAAGCTAACTACATCGAAAACCTTAGAAATGTGTTCAGTGGAGAAGTTGAAATAGATTCA
>CAZWPW010000018.1:0-17776 GCA_964635525.1 uncultured Bacteroidaceae bacterium | reverse complement strand
CAAAAAATCATGTATTCTTCTTTTGAGAATTTATCTAAACCTGTCCAAAGAGTGAGATTTTTAAGTTATGAGGAGTTGGGCAAGCAATATGAACAAGAACTTGAAAAGCAAAAGTTTGAAACTATAATTTGAAGTTATATCCAATGGAAGCACTCAAATGCGTGATGTGTGGAGACTGCCGGCAATCGCACCTTGGGAGAAGTCGTGTGGAAAACATCCTACACAAAAACCACTGTGTGTTCTTTCTCGCATCATTCAGGCATCAACTCTTCCTGGCGCATGGGTTTTGGATCCATTTACCGGTAGTAGCACAACCGGCATTGCTACAACTCTCTTAGAGCGGCGTTTCCTTGGCATAGACCAAGACGAGGAGTTCTTGGAACTGAGCAAGGCTCGTCGTGAGGAAATAGATGATACTTCAAAACGTAGATTGTATTTGGAGAAACTTCAAAAGCAGGCTCAATTATTTGAAGATAAAGAAATATCTGTCCTACAAGAACCATTGGTACAATATGGGCAGGACTTGCCGTTTTAATCCCAAAATATAGCATAGTCCATTATGTAGCATGGCTATTCCGCTTCGATGCCAATAAGTTATATAATATCATGAGAAACCAGCGAGTCCAGCCGTGAATTATGGTTTTGCATGTTTTGTTATTCTGTTGCCAAAGCAATATATTTGCTTGTGTTTGACAATAAAAGTAGGAAATTCATGTACAGGATACAAGCCAACGCCTCGGGCAGCAAGCACATCGCACTGAGCGACGGGCATCTTGAAACGATCAGGGATTATAATCTTTTCCAGTTCCTTGCCGGCTCGTGCGGGATAATCGACGAAGCGGTGCTTGACAAGCTCAAGCTCAACCTCCGTTCGCTCATAGTTTCAGAGAATGTCGATGCCAAGCCTCTGCTTGACTTGTGCATCGATGTGGTCTACAACCAGCACATGAAGGCTTACGGCCTGCGCAAGCTGCTTGAACTCTACGGTCAGTGGTTGCCTGAGCACCCTGCCGTGGCTGAATGAACCGTAGAAACCTCTTGGCATGGACGTTTTATTGGTCGTTTTGGGTTTCCTCTGCTTGGTGATTGGTATTGCCGGCTCGGTGCTTCCCGCGCTTCCCGGGCCTCCGCTGTCATATGCCGGCATGCTGTTGCTGCATTTCTCCGGCGTGGTGGTCTTTTCGACGGCTACGCTGGTCTTGTGGGCATTGATAGTCGTAGCGGTACAAATACTTGACTTTATCATCCCTGCCGTGGGGACGAAAAAGCTCGGAGGAAGCAAATACGGCGTTTGGGGATGCAGCATCGGGCTTGTGTTAGGCTTGTTTGCCGGGCCTTTGGGCATATTGGTCGGGCCTTTCGCGGGAGCTGTGATAGGCGAACTGTTAAAGACACGCGACCTTCGCTTGTCAATGAAAGCCGGGGCGGGCGCTTTCCTCGGCTTCCTGGCCGGGACATTAATCAAGGTAGGCATGGCATTGTCAATGATAGCGGTGTCCATAGCCTCGATATTCTGACACGGCCGGCATGCTTGCCGTTACGTTCAACAGAAGCAAGCGGCGAGGCGATGCCCGCCTCTCTTCAGACATGGTTGCTGGCACTTGCGCGGCTCCTGCACCGCGTCATTGGTACATGAAGCGTTTTATGCTTTTCTTGGGTGTTTTTTCGAATGCTTCGTTGAAGATCCTTATTGACGTTATTTGCGAATACTGCGGTATCATGGCGTTGAGATTCTTTCGGTTTTCCTCCATGATTGCAGGCATTTTGTCATCGGCTATGCCATCTTTGAAAGCCTCGTCGAAGTCGGGGTACACCAGTGCTATTAGCTTGTTGTCTTTTTGTATTACTATTGATTCGCAAACGTAAGGCAAGTTGTTGAGCTTGTCCTCTATTTCTTCAGGGTAGATGTTTTGCCCCGATGGCCCGAGGAGCATGTTTTTGCTGCGCCCTTTGATGTATATGTTGCCTTCGGAATCCATGACTCCGAGGTCGCCGGTGTGCAGCCACCCGTCGCTGTCGATGGCTTGCTTGGTTGCTTGTTCGTTTTTGTAGTATCCGAGCATGACGTTCATGCCACGGCAGATGATTTCGCCGACGGTGTTTTCCGGGTCAGGCGAGTCTATGCGCACCTCCATGCGTGGTGCTGCCTTGCCGCACGAGCCTTGCGCGAATCGCGTCCAGTCTTCGTATGCGATTATCGGGCCGCACTCTGTCATTCCGTATCCCACGGTGTATGGGAATCTGATGCTGCGCAGGAACGCCTCCACCTCTTGGTTGAATGATGCGCCGCCTATTATTACTTCCTTGAAGTTGCCTCCCAGTGCCTCGATAACTTGTTCCCTTACAGTGTTCTTGATTTTGTCGTTTATCACAGGCAGCCTCATGAGGAACTTCATTATCGTTGTCTGCAGCTTTGGCATGACGTTCTTCTTGATGATTTTCTCCAAGATGAGTGGCACGGCGATTATTATGCGGGGCTTTACTTCGTTGAAGGCTTGGAAAATTATTTTCGGGCTTGGGACACGTGTCAGGAAGAATATATGGCATCCGCAGCAGAACTCGTATATGAACTCGAATGCTAGGCTGTACATGTGTGCCATGGGCAGCACTGAAACTATCTTGTCGCCCGATTCAAGGCTCAGCACTTCATAGGCGAAGCGCGTGTTCGACCACAGCGAGCGGTATGGTACCATCACCCCTTTTGAATAGCTTGTCGTGCCTGAGGTGTAGTTGATGAGTGCCAGCTCGTCGGGGCTGTCGATATGGTAGTTTACCATTTCATGCGTGAATCGGCGCGGGTAGCGTTTGCCGAACATTTCGTTGAGGTGTTCGCGGGCATAGGTCAGCTTCTCTGAGCGTGAGACGAGCAGGCTGTAGTCGTTGATAAGGATTACGCCTTCGAGGTTTGGCATCTCGTTTTCGTCCAAGTTCTCCCACACCATCTCTCCGGCGAAGAGCAGCTTGGCATCAGAGTGGTTGACTATGTTGTGCACGTTGTCTGGCTTGAACTCGTGCAGTATGGGCACTGCCACAGCTCCGTAGGTGAGTACCGCAAGCATTGCTACACCCCAATGCGCGCTGTTACGGCCGCAGATGGCTATCTTGTCGCCTTTTGCTATGCCGCTTTCTTCGAACATGATGTGCAGTTTTTCTATTTTTCGAGCCACGTCCTTGTAGTGCAGCGTCACTCCTTTGTAGTCTGTCAATGCGGCAAGATCCCAGTTTTGGCGGATGCTGTCGCAGATGTGCTTGTTGAAACTTCCCTCCATGAGATGCAGATTTTTGCACAAATATACTCTAATGTGTGTAAAAGGCAAAAGTTTCTTAACCATTGTTGAAAGGGGCAGAGCCGGCAGGCCAGTGCTTTTTTATCAATATTTTGCCATTTTGTTTTTGCCGGATGGTTATTTTAGCTATGGTATATGATGTGGGTAAGGAAAATGCGTATATTTGGATAATTTTTGAATACGTTTTGTCAATAGAATCTCATTACCTATGAAAAAACTTGTCGAATGCGTTCCCAATTTCAGCGAGGGGCGTGACATGGCGGTGATTGAGCAAATCATTGCTGAGATAAAAGCGGTGCCAGGCGTTTCGTTGCTTGGCGTGGATGCCGGCAAGGCAGCTAACCGCACTGTCGTGACTTTCATCGGCGGGCCTGACGAAGTGTGCGAGGCAGCCTTCAGGTCTATCGCCAAGGCGAAGGAGTTGATTGACATGCGTCTCCATCATGGCGAACATCCCCGCATTGGCGCTACTGACGTATGCCCCCTTGTTCCTGTTAGCGGCATTACCATGGAGGAAACCGTTGTCTATGCCCGCCGCCTTGCCGAGCGGGTGGGGGACGAGCTCTCGATACCCGTCTATTGTTATGAGGCGGCAGCTTTAGAGCCATCGAGGAAGAACCTTGCCGATGTGAGAAGCGGCGAGTACGAAGGTTTGAAGGCCAAGCTAGCCGGCGACGTGTCAAAGCCCGACTTCGGCCCTTCGGCTTTTGACGATGGCGTTGCGAGGAGCGGAGCGTCAATCATCGGAGCCCGCGATTTCCTGCTTGCCGTGAACTTCAACCTGAACACCACATCCACGCGCCGCGCCAATGCCATAGCTTTCGACGTTCGCGAGAAAGGCAGGGTAAAACGCGAGGGCAATCCCATCACGGGCAAGAAGGTGCTTGATGACGCTGGCAACGAGCAATATATTCCCGGGACGTTGAAGGGGACAAAGGCCATAGGGTGGTATATCAAGGAATACGGGATAGCCCAAGTGTCGATGAACATCACCGACATCAACCAGACCCCTCTTCACGTTGCCTTTGATGAAGTGTGTTCTAAAGCAGCTGCCCGTGGCGTGAGGGTAACCGGTACGGAGATTGTCGGTCTCGTGCCAAAGAAAGTCTTGATAGATGCAGCAAAGCACTATTTGGTCAAGCAACGACGCTCGGCAGGCATCAGCGAGAAAGAGATGATAAAGATTGCTGTCAAGTCGCTTGGCTTGGATGATTTAGCACCATTCAATGCTGACGAGAAGATAATAGAACACATGATTTCCGAGAAGCAAGAACGCCTTGTTGACTTATCTTGCGCTGCTTTCGCCGAGGAAACCGCAAGCGAGTCGCCTGCTCCGGGTGGAGGGTCGGTATCGGCTTACATGGGCGCGTTAGGGTGCGCCTTGGGAACAATGGTCGCAAACCTTTCGGCGCACAAGCCTGGATGGGACGACCGATGGGAATATTTTTCTCGCCATGCCACCGCAGGGCATGAGCTGATGGTTGAGCTCCTCGCCCTCGTCGACAAAGATACCGAGGCCTTCAACGCTATCATGGAAGTGTTTGCCATGCCCAAGTCGACGGCAGAGGACAAAGAACGCCGTTCGGCGGCTTTGCAAGAGGCAACGTTGAATGCCGCCATTGTCCCGCTTGAAACGATGCGTTGCGCTTTCAAGGCATTCGATATACTTGAAGCCATGGCCGAGCAGGGTAATCCCAATTCAATCTCAGACGTTGGAGTAGGGGTACTTGCCGTGCGTTCGGCAATCATGGGAGCCATGCTCAATGTCAAAATCAATTCCTCGGGCTTGAAAGATACCGAGGCGGCAGGCAAGTTAGTGGCTGAAGCCGATGAGCTGGTGCGCAAGGCAAACGAGAAAGAAGCCGCGTTGTTGGAAAAAATAGAAAAAACAATAGCAGGAGGGAAATGACCATGACCGATTTCCAGAAAGAGATTCTTGCCGGTATTCCCGATGAGTTGCCGGCTCTTAAGCCATATAACAGTGAATTGAACCATGCCCCGCGTCGCAAGGATATCCTCACCCAGGAAGAGAAGAAGCTAGCCTTGCGCAATGCCTTGCGCTACTTTGCACCTAAGCACCATCGCGTTTTGGCGGCCGAGTTCTTGGCCGAGCTTGAGGCATACGGGAGAATATATATGTACAGGTTCCGCCCCAGCTACGAGATTTATGCCCGTCCGATAGACGATTACCCGCACAAGTCGCGCCAAGCGGCAGCCACAATGATGATGATAAGCAACAACCTCGACAATGCCGTGGCGCAGCATCCGCATGAGCTGATTACTTACGGAGGCAACGGTGCGGTGTTCCAAAACTGGGCGCAGTACCGCCTGACGATGCAGTTGCTCGCCACGATGACCGACGAGCAAACGTTAGTCATGTACTCTGGCCATCCCCTCGGGTTGTTCCCCTCGCACTCACGCGCTCCCCGCGTGGTTGTCACCAACGGCATGGTAGTTCCGAACTATTCTAAGCCCGATGACTGGGAGCGGTTCAATGCATTGGGGGTATCGCAGTATGGGCAGATGACGGCGGGTTCTTACATGTACATAGGTCCTCAGGGCATAGTGCACGGGACGACAATAACAATAATGAACGCCGTGCGCAAGATAGCCGCCGACGGAAATGGCAGTCCGCGTGGCAAGCTGTTTGTCTCGTCGGGGCTTGGCGGCATGTCTGGAGCCCAGCCCAAAGCCGCCTCTATCGCCGGAGTGGTAGGAGTGATTGCCGAGGTTAACCCCAAGGCGGTCAAAACGCGCTACTCGCAAGGTTGGGTTGACGAGGTATATGACTCGTTGGATGTATTGCTGCCACGCATTCGCAAGGCCGTCGATGGCTGCGAAGCCGTTTCATTGGCCTACCAAGGCAACATCGTCGACTTGTGGGAGAGGCTTGCCGCCGAGGGTATTAAGGTAGACTTGGGGTCTGACCAGACATCGTTGCACAACCCTTGGTCGGGAGGTTATTACCCTGCCGGTTATTCGTTTGCCGAAGCAAATGAAATTATGGCATCCGACCCTGACAAGTTCAAGGATGCAGTTCGTGAATCGCTCCGCCGCCAAGTTGCAGCAATCAACAAGCTTGCAGCGCGGGGAATGTATTTCTTCGACTACGGCAACGCTTTCCTTCTTGAGGCTTCGCGGGCTGGAGCAGATGTGCTTGGCAGCGGCGGGTCGTTCCGCTATCCATCATACGTGCAAGACATAATGGGTCCTATGTTCTTCGATTACGGATTTGGCCCTTTCCGTTGGGTGTGTACCTCGTGCAATCCAGACGATTTGGCAGTCACCGACAAACTGGCTGAGGAGGTACTAATCGAAATAGCTAACCAAGCTCCTGGCGATATCAAGGGTCAGCTATCCGATAACATCCACTGGATACACGAGGCCGCACGCAACAAACTTGTGGTAGGGTCGCAGGCGCGCATTCTTTATGCCGATTGCCAAGGCCGCGTGAAGATTGCTTTAGCTTTCAACAAGGCCATACGCGAGGGAATTATCTCCGCCCCGGTGGTGCTTGGCCGCGACCACCACGATGTCTCTGGCACTGATTCGCCCTACCGTGAAACGTCAAACATATATGACGGCTCAAAATACACGGCTGACATGGCGGTACACAATGTCATTGGCGATTCATTCCGAGGTGCTACGTGGGTGTCTCTCCACAATGGAGGCGGATGCGGCTGGGGCGAAGTCATCAATGGCGGCTTCGGAATGGTCATCGACGGAAGCAAAGAGGCTGAGGAAAACATCCGCATGATGCTCAGCTGGGATGTAGCCAACGGCATAGCCCGCCGCAGCTGGGCAAGGAACGAGGGCGCTGTGGCCGCCATAAAACGAGAAATGAATCGCACGCCCGGACTGCGCGTTACCATGCCCAATTTTGTCGATGATGAGCTTATGGAATCAATAGGATTGTGATTTGCAAGGTTTGAATAGATTAGAAAGAAACCAATATTCAAAAGGATCTTAATACTTATGGATAAACACTTTATTTCCCCCGCCCGCTTGACTGTAGATGGCTTGGCGAGGATAGTTGAAACAGGGACAAAAATAGAATTAAGCGACGACGCACGGCGCAGGGTCGTCGAGTGTCGCGAATACCTTGACGCGAAGATAGAGTCTGCTGATGAGCCAATATATGGAATAACGACGGGATTCGGCTCGCTGTGCAACGTGACAATTGACCGAGGCTCGTTGTCGGAGTTGCAGCGCAACCTTGTTATGTCGCATTCGTGCGGCATAGGCGATGAAGTTCCAAGCGAAATAGTCAGGTACATGCTTCTCCTCAAGGTGCAATCATTGTGCTATGGCTATTCAGGCGTACGCCTTGCCACTGTTGAACGGCTTGTCGACATCTACAATGCAGGCATCACCCCAATAGTTTACCAGCAGGGCTCACTTGGCGCATCGGGCGACCTTGCGCCCTTGGCCAATATGTGCCTGCCACTGCTCGGGCTTGGCGAAGTGGTGATGGGCGGCGAAAGACTCACGGGAGAGGAGATGAACAGGCGCATGGGCTGGAAGCCTGTCGACTTGGCATCGAAAGAAGGATTGGCTTTGCTCAACGGCACGCAATTCATGTCGGCCTATTCGTCATGGAGTCTGGTGCGGGCAAAGAGGCTGTCGGCATGGGCAGACATTATCGCAGCCATGAGCCTTGAGGCATACGACGGTCTGCTTAGTCCTTTCCTACCCGAAGCGCATACCATGCGTCAACATAAGGGGCAGGTAGCCACGGCGCATCGCATCATGTCGCTGCTTGAAGGTTCGCAAATAATGCCGCGACGCAAAAGCCATGTGCAGGACCCATACTCCTTCAGGTGCGTACCGCAAGTGCACGGGGCAGTCAAGGATACGATAGAACATGTCGAACATGTAGTCACTACCGAAATAAACAGCGCGACCGACAACCCAATAGTCGTGCCAGCAGAGGATATGGTCATCTCGGCCGGCAACTTCCATGGCGAGCCGTTAGCACTTGCTAACGATTTCCTTGCCATAGCCCTTTCGGAGATAGCAAGCATATCGGGGCAACGCATCTACCAGTTGATATCTGGCAAGCGCGGGCTTCCAGCATTCCTCGTTGCCAAGCCAGGCCTGAACAGCGGCTTCATGATTCCGCAGTATGCCGTTGCTTCAATAGTTAGCCAGAACAAGCAGTTGGCAACGCCAGCATCAGTCGATTCCATTGAGTCGTCGCTTGGGCAGGAGGATCATGTGAGCATGGGGGCAAATGCAGCCACAAAGTGCGCCCGTGTTGTCGGCAATGTCTACGAGGTGTTAGGCATCGAATTGATGAATGCCGCACAAGCCTTGGATTTCAGGCATCCGCTCAAGGCATCGCCCAAAATAGAGAAACTGTTTGCCGATTACCGCGAGGTGGTGCCTTTCGTTGATGTCGACAGGGTGATGTATCCCGACATGTCAAAATCCGAACAGTTCCTGCGCAACAGGAATCCTGAAAACTACTTGTGACAGATATGGATATATATGTGAATATCAAATCGCTGATGGGAGTGCGTGAGACACCCGTCAGAGTTGTCGCGGGCAAGGACATGGATTCAGTTTGCGCTATAGATGATGCCTACCTTGTCGTTGACGGAGGGCGCATTGCCGCCTATGGGAGTATGCAAGATTTCAACCAAACCCATGGCGGAGGTTTCGGCAGCGGGGCGCAGTTCCATGACCTCTCTGGACGCTACGTCATCCCGGCTTTCGTCGACCCGCACACCCACATCGTTTATCCAGGCAGCCGTGAGCAAGAGTATGAGGACAAGATTCGTGGCTTGTCTTATGCTGAGATAGCCAAGCGAGGAGGGGGAATACTCAACACTGCCGCCAGATTGCGTGCCACTTCCGAGGAAGAATTGTTCGAATTGTCGATGCAAAGGATGCTGAGGTGCGTCGAGCTCGGCACATCAGCGATGGAAATCAAAAGCGGGTATGGCCTTACGACTGCTGATGAGCTGAAAATGCTCAGGGTCATCAAGCGCATGAAAGAGGAAGCCCCGATTGCCATCAAGAGCAACTTCTTGGCTGCACACGCCTTCCCAGAACCTTACCGTAACGACCATGACGGATATGTCAGCCTGATAATTGACGAAATGCTCCCGCAGGTTGCCGCCGAAGGCCTTGCCGACTTCATTGACGTGTTTTGCGATGAAGGTTTTTTTACCGTTGCCCAAACCGAACGCCTGCTTGAAGCAGGAATAAAGTATGGGCTCAGGCCTAAGATACATGCCAACGAATTAGCCGTCAGCGGAGGCGTGCAGATAGGGGTCAAGCACGGCGCAGTGTCGGTTGACCACCTTGAAAGCATGGGCGACGATGAAATAGTATGCCTCAAGAACTCAACGACAATCCCAACGGCATTGCCGGGAGTGTCTTTCTTCTTGTCAATGCCATACGCCCCAGCACGCAAAATCATAGATGCCGGTCTGCCATTGGCACTGGCATCCGACTGCAACCCGGGCACCTCGCCATCGCCAAGCATGAAGTTCGTGCTGTCGTTGGCATCAATCCAAATGAAGATGACCCCGCTCGAGGCTCTCAACGCGGCAACAGTCAATGCAGCCTGCGCCATGGGATTGGAAGGCAAGTATGGACAAATAGTCAAGGGCGGCGCAGCCAACTTCATCATAACCGCGCCAATGCCGTCATTTGCGTATTTCTCTTACTCATACACAGAAAACCTCGTCTGGAAAGTCGTTGTCAACAAGGCGTGAATCCACGCACTTGAGGGAGGCATGGGCAGCCCCATAAAACGCCGGCAAACGTGCCTCCCGATGCCTCTTTTGCAATAAATAAGGCACATGCCTGATATTTTCAGCCTCTAATGATTACTTTTGTGCAACTTTCAAATGAGGCAATGACCGAAAAGACAATCATTCTCGAGGCTGTCGACCCAGTAGTCTTCTATGGAGCGAATAACGCAAACCTGCAAGTGTTCAAAGCACTGTACCCCAAATTGAGAATCATTGCAAGAGGAAATGTCATCAAGATTCTCGGCGACGAGGACGACATCTGTCGCGCAGAGGAAAACGTCGCGGCAATGCAAACTCATTGTGCAACATATAACTTGTTGACGGAAGAGAACGTAATTGACATAGTAAACGGCTCAAACCCATATTCAGCAAATGCCGATGCCAAGGCAGTGGCATATAGTATCACGGGCAAGCCCATAGTGCCGCGCAGCAAGAACCAAGAAGCGCTTGTGGCGAAATTCCATGAAAACGACATGCTTTTCGCTGTCGGGCCAGCTGGCACGGGGAAGACATACTTGTCAATCGCACTTGCCGTCAGCGCTCTGAAGAACAAGGAAGTCAAGCGCGTAATACTCAGCCGCCCGGCAGTCGAGGCGGGAGAAAAGCTCGGTTTCCTGCCAGGCGACATGAAGGACAAAATAGACCCCTACCTGCAACCGCTCTACGATGCATTGCAAGATATGATACCAGCATCAAAACTCAAAGAATACATGGACTACGGTGTCATACAGATTGCACCGCTCGCCTTCATGCGCGGGCGAACGCTTAACGATGCCATAGTAATCCTCGACGAAGCGCAAAACACAACAAAGGAACAGCTTAAAATGTTCCTCACGCGAATGGGAGCCAATGCCAAAATGATAATAACAGGTGATTTGACGCAGATAGATTTGCCCAAACCCTACAGCTCTGGATTGACACATGCCATGAGGATACTCAAAGGCATAAAAGGAATAGGCTTCATCGAACTTGGTAAAAAGGACATCGTGAGGCACAAAATAGTGCAACGCATCGTCGATGCCTATGAAAAAGCCGAAAAGGCTGAAATGCTCAGTAAGGAGAAAACGATAGGAAAACAATAAAAACATAACAGACATGAATGAATCATTAATGATGACCGGATATACCTTTCCGGGACAGAAGAGTGTTTACCACGGCAAAGTACGTGACGTTTATGACATAGACGGTGACATCCTTGTCATGGTTGCTACCGACAGAATCTCGGCCTTCGATGTGGTCTTGCCCAAGGGCATACCATTCAAGGGGCAGGTGCTGAATCAAATAGCTGCCAAGTTCCTCGATGCCACATCAGACATAGTGCCAAACTGGAAGCTCGCAACTCCTGATCCCATGGCGACGGCAGGGCTCAAGTGCGAAGGGTTTCGCGTCGAGATGATTATAAGGGGATACCTCACAGGCAGTGCATGGAGGGAATACGAAGCTGGGGCACGCTCGCTCTGCGGAGTAAAGCTGCCAGAAGGAATGAAAGAGAACCAGAAGTTCCCCGACCCGATAATCACGCCCACCACAAAAGCAGAAGCAGGACACGACGAGAACATCACGCCTGCCGACATCATTGCCCAAGGACTGATGACGGCAAGCGAATACGAACAAGTTGAGGCCATCACCCGTGCCCTCTTCGAACGCGGAACGGCCATGGCAGCATCACGTGGACTGTTGTTAGTTGACACGAAATACGAGTTTGGAAAGCGCAACGGCACAATCTACCTTATTGACGAAATACACACGCCCGACTCGTCGAGATACTTCTATGCCGACGGGTTTGAGGAACGCTTTGAAAAAGGAGAACCGCAACGCCAGCTATCAAAAGAGTTTGTACGCCAATGGCTTATCGAACACGGCTTTATGGGGAAGCCAGGGCAAGCAGTGCCGGAAATGTCGGACGAATTCGTTGAAAGCGTTTCCGCACGATACATACAACTCTATGAACGCATCGTGGGCGAGAAATTCACCAAAGCCGGCGGTGTCAACCTCGAAACACGCATCGGGAACAACATAACCGAGTGGTTGAAGACGCGCTGACTTACTACGCCATAAACGCAACAGAAGGGGAGAGTGAGGCAAAAAGCAATGGAGATAGAAACAAAGTAAATCAAACGCAAGAATGTTTTCATTGGGGTATTCATGCCCTGCAAGGACATCCCGCAACGCAAAAACAAAAAGGAAGTCTGCCGCCTCCCCCATGATTAATTTCTTAACTTTGCACAGTAATTTTAATACGCAGAGGTTTTATGTACATCTGGTTTGAATGCAAGATACGCTACGAGAAAATCCTTGAGAATGGCACGTCAAGCAAAGCTACCGAAGCATACGTCGTTGACGCTTTGAGCTTCACCGAAGCCGAAAGCCGCATCACGCAAATAGCCAGCGAGCAAGTATCAGGAGAGTTCACTATTTCAGACATCAAGCGCGCCAACTACTCGGAGATATTCTTCAACGACGACGGCGACAGGTGGTTCAAGGCGAAGTTGCAATTCATCACCATAGACGAGAAAAGCGGAATGGAAAAACGCTCGTCAACAAACATGTTGGTGCAAGCCTCAGACCTGCGCGACGCGCTTGACAAGATCGATGCCGGAATGAAAGGCACAATGGCTGACTATGTGGTGGCATCGATAGCCGAAACAGCAATAATGGACGTGTATCCCTACAACGCCGGAAGCAATGCCGGCACAGACGATCTTAACGACTAATCTGGCTGCCATGCCTGACGTGCAAAGAAACTTGGAAGACCTGTTGAGGACATTGCCTGAAGGCGTGGCTCTTGTGGCTGTGTCGAAATTCAAGACGGCAGAAGAAATCATGAAAGCCTATTCATGCGGGCAACGCATGTTTGGCGAAAGCCGCGCGCTTGAAATGCGCGACAAGCACGAAGCCCTGCCCAAAGACATAGAATGGCATTTCATAGGACACCTCCAAACAAACAAAGTCAAATACATCATTCCCTTCGTGGCAATGATACAAAGCATTGACTCCGAGAAACTGTTGCAGGAAGTCGACAAACAAGCAAAACAACACGGGCGCATAGTCGACTGCTTGCTGCAAATACACATCTCACGCGATGAAGCAAAGTTTGGATTCTCCTTTGACGAGTGCAAAGAGGTGTTGGCAAGCATAACGGCAGGACGTTACGCCAATGTGCAGATAACGGGGCTTATGGGAATGGCAACCTACACCGACGACTTGCAAATAGTCACCCAAGAGTTCCGCAACCTGAAATGTTTCTTTGATGAATTGAAGCTGGCCATGCCCCCTGTTTTCAGGCTCTTGTCGATGGGAATGTCCGGCGACTACGAAACAGCTATCTCTGAAGGTGCCAGCATGGTGCGGGTAGGAAGCAAAATCTTCGGGGAAAGAAACTAATGCAGCATGCCAGCCGGCAGACAAGCAAGCAAGCAAGGCAATCAGAACATAGATGGATTCAAACTGGGAATTCATATCCAAGCTCAACCAAATGCTCTCAAGTTATCCCGAGATACAGGCAATAGTCCTGATATCGTGCATATCGGCAATAGGGATAGGCTTGGGCAGAATCAAGTTCGCCGGCATTTCGCTTGGAGCGGCAATGGTGTTCTTTACAGGAATTATTGCTGGGCATCTCGGACTTGAAATAAACCCCGACATGTTGTCCTGCACCGAAAGTTTCGGCTTGGTCATATTTGTCTATGCGCTCGGCCTGCAAGTCGGGCCAGGCTTCTTCTCATCGTTCCGCGAAGGCGGCATCCGTCTCAACCTCTTCTCATTGGCGATTGTCCTCGCCGGCACCCTGCTTGCCGTTGCACTTATGCCCGCCACGGGAATAGGGATTGCTGAGATGGCAGGGGTATTGTGCGGCGCGACTACCAACACCCCGGCATTAGGTGCTGCGCAGCAAACATTGAGGCAGCTGGGCATGGATGCCTCGGGCGCGGTCTTGTCGTGCGCAGCAGCCTATCCTTTCGGCATTGTCGGGGTAGTGATAGCCATAGCCATGGCCAACAAGATGTTAGCGCAACGCCAAAGGAAAAAGGAAACAACCGCACGCACGCCGGCGAAAAACAAAACCTTCATTGC
Source organism: uncultured Bacteroidaceae bacterium (assembly GCA_964635525.1). Classification (GTDB taxonomy): domain Bacteria; phylum Bacteroidota; class Bacteroidia; order Bacteroidales; family Bacteroidaceae; genus Avibacteroides. The sequence continues at coordinate 3,651 of CAZWPW010000018.1, read as the reverse complement.
CGAGTTCAAAATAGTCAACGCCAACCTCGACGGCATGAAAATCTGCGAGGTATCGCAAATAGTGCATAGGCGATTCGTCATATCAAGGCTCTGGAGAGATGGAGAAGTAATAATCCCGATATTCGACACCCAACTGAAATTGAACGACCACATACTCGTCATTACAGCCGAAAGCGAACTGCCAACGCTTGCGGTGATATTCGGTGAACAGGAAAACAAGAACTGGAACCGCAAAAACATCGACTGGAACAAGGTCGACAGCCACCTCATCTCGCAACGACTGGTAGTCACCAACCATGAAATAAACGGCAAGACACTCGGCGAACTGAAATTGAGGAATCATTTCGGGATCAACATAACAAGGGTATACCGTGCAGGAGTGGAACTATTGGCAACCCCAAGGCTGAGACTGCAAATAGGCGACAAGATAACGGCAGTGGGAGAAAAAGCATCGTTGAAAAACGTCGAGACAGTACTGGGAAACGCAATAAAAAGCCTCAAAGAACCGAACCTGGTAGCCATCTTCATTGGCATCATGCTCGGCCTCTTGTTCGGAATAATACCCATCTCATTCCCGGGGATAGGAAATCCCGTGCGCCTCGGGCTTGCAGGAGGACCGATAATTGCCGGCATACTCATCGGTGCCTTCGGGCCGCGATTCCACATGGCAACTTACACTACACGTAGTGTCAACCTCATGTTAAGGGCACTCGGCTTGTCGGTATATCTCGCATGCCTCGGAATCGACTCCGGCAGGAATTTTTTCGAAACAGTAATGTGTGCCAACGGTTTGTTATTGCTTGGATGCGGTATCTTGATTACATTTGTTCCGGTTTTTCTGGCTATCATGCTCTTGGCAAGGTTTTCAGATCACGACACAGGAACGATATACGGAACAGTTTGCGCGGCAATGGCAAACCCGACGGCCTTGGATTACGCAAACTCCATAGGCAAAGGCGAAAGGGCAACGGCAGCTTATGCAACAGCATACCCTCTGGCAATGCTCACGCGTGTCATAATAGCGCAACTGTTATTCATAATACTCCTATGAACTGCATGGCCAACGGGCAGATAACGAAAACACGAGGCGACAACATTAGCAAGACAGGGGAGGGGAAGCAATATAAAAAAGGCAAGGAACATAATACTGTCAATCCTGATAACATGCGCAGGATTGTACTTCTCGCTCTTCATTCTGCTGAGGATTCCGGCCATACAGCAAAAAATAGCAAAAGTGGCGACAAGGGAGTTGTCGGCACTGCTCGAATCGCAAGTAACCATTGACGAAATTGACATATCAATGCTCAGCCGCCTCGTATGCAACGGGGTAAGGCTCAACGCACGCGACGGAAGCCATATAGCATCTGTCAACCGCATGTCGGCAAGCTATGACATCCTGCCGCTGCTGAACGGAAAAATAAGGCTCAACACGGTGCAACTGTTCGGGTTCAACGTGTCACTGGCAAGGGAATCGGCAGGAAGCGACCTCAACATACAATACATCATAGACAAGCTCTCAAAACGCGGCAACGACAAACAGACAGAATTAGACCTCAGGATAAACTACGTGCTATTGCGCAACGGGCAACTGACCTACGACATAGCATCAGCCGATCCAACGCCAGGGATATTCAACCCCGCGCATGTCAAACTTACCGGGATAAATGCAAACATCTCGTTGAAATCACTAACCCCAGACTCGCTCAACGCAAACATAAAACGCCTTGAGTTCATTGAACAATCTGGGCTGGTGCTGAAGAAAGCAAGCCTCAGGGCAAGGGCTAACAAAGACAAACTGCTGCTCGACGAATTCTCCATAGACTTTGGAGAAAGCAAGTTCAATATCGATTCTGCATGGGTGGAAGATAAAACCGGAGCAGGGGTAATGGCTCTATCACCCGAAACACCGCTCTACGGAATACACGTATCTGGAACAGAGATTGCAATCAGCGACTTGGCATATTTCAACCCAAACCTACAAGGCATAGACAAGGCCGTATCAGTCAAAATCGACATCGAAGGGGGAGAGGGAACAGTAAATTTGCACGAACTCGACATAAGAGTTGGCAACGACTTCGCGCTGTCACTGTCATCATACGCCGATTCAACCGAAATACATGCCAGCCTCGAAGAACTATACGCCTCGTCGCAATTCCTTCAGCTGCTGCCACATACAAACCCGAACATCAGAATGCCAAGCAATGTTTCAGCCAAAGCAACACTCGAAGGGCCATATTCAGCAATGGCATTCAACTTGAAAGCAACATCGCCGGCAGGGGAGATTGATTGCAGATCTCTGCTCGGCCTCGACGAAAAAGGGGCAATTAAAGTCAAAGACGCAAAGCTGCACACCGAGGGCATCAATATCGACAGCATTATCTGCGACTCCAAACTATCAGAAATAGCATTCCAAGCCAACTTAGACATGCGGCTGGCGACTGAAAACTGGAAGTCGTCGACAATAAATTGCCATGCCGATGTGCAGAAACTTGTTTATAAAGGATACGAATACAACGGCATCACGCTCACCGGCACAATGCAAGACAGGCAATGCAAAGCCGAAATAGAATACGACGATGAAAACGCAAGCCTCGGATTGTCGGGAGAACTGGAGCTCGGCAAAGTGACGGAACTCAAAGCCATAGCAAGCATCAATAAGGCCGACCTGCACGCAATGAACATTCTGAGCGACGACAAATATGCCGATAGCAACCTCACCGCAAGCATCGAAGCTGAATTCACAGGAACATCATTCAACGATTTCAAAGGAACGCTCGAACTCGTTGATTTCTGGTGGGAAACACCCAACGACGAGTACCAGTGCAACCAGTTCATGGTCGACATCGACAACAGCGCAGCCAACAGCAAATCGATATACGTCAACTCCGATTTCCTCAACGCCTACGCAATCGGCAACTATTCCACCAACATGCTGCCAAGCATCAAAGGCCTAATCTGCCACTACATACCAGCAATTGCAGACGAAAGGCACACGGCAGCACGGAATTCAAACAATGCGTTACGCTTCGGATTCGAAGTCACAAACACCGACTTCTTCAGCAAAGTGCTCGGCATCCCACTAAGCACAGCAGGAACAAAGGCCACAGCAAACGGATTCTACGACGAGGCAACCAATGACATGCAACTCTATTGCCATGTGCCGCAACTCATCTTCGGAAACAAGACCTTCAACTCATCAACTCTCAGGATGTCGTCAGCCATGCCGGGAACGCTGCAAGCCGAATGCCGAACAAGCATCGACACAAAAAGCGGCGACGTGGTGGCAATCTCCCTCCACACCTCGGCGGCTGGCAACCAAGTGCGGGCAAACATGTTCTGGGGCAACAGCATGAAAGAAACATTCAGCGGGAACTTCTCGATGGACGCCAAACTATCGAAAAACGCCAACAACGCCTTAAGAACGGACATAGCGCTCGCCAAAAGCGAAATGATAATAAAGGACAGCACATGGACGGTAGCACCGGCCAACATAATCGTCAATGCTGGGAAAATACAAGTGTCCGACTTCAGCATAAAGCATGCCGACCAGTTCCTCGACATCGACGGAGCGGCAGGGCCTGACCTCAACGACACCCTATTCGTCAACCTGAACAAAATCGACATGGAATACATCTTCGAACTGGCGAACAT
>CAZWPW010000017.1:8084-18988 GCA_964635525.1 uncultured Bacteroidaceae bacterium | reverse complement strand
GGTGAACGTGAAGAACTCCTTTGCAGGCAGTTTAGCGGCCTCGGCCTTGGCAAGGACGCCGGCATTGTCATTAAGCACGCACAGCTGTTTGCCTTTGTTGTCGTTGATTGTGTATACGGTTGGCGTTGAAGTGTTGCTGAAGGAATTGATGTGGTAGCGGTAATTCTTTGAGAATTCGGCTGCGTTCGTCCCTCTTTCGGCAGAGGACAATTTTGTTTTCTTGCCTTTCAGGTCAACCTTCCACACCGACGTTGAAAGCGGGCTGCCCTCGTTGCTCAGGTAATAGAATGCGCCTTCGCTCTCGTTCCACCCGTAGAGTTTCTTGACTTCGAAATCGCCATCGGTCAATTGGCTTGCCAGCTTGCCTGAAAGGGTGTAGAGGTAGAGGTGCTTGTATCCCGTCCGCTCGCTGATGAGCGTGAAGTTGTTGTCGTAGAATTGTATGCTCGACATGATGCCCTCGTCAAGGTAACGGTCGTTGGTTTCTCGAAGCACTAACGTGCATATTCCCGACTTGGGATTGGCATAATACATTTCCAAACGGTTCTGATTCCTGTTCAACGTCATGACTGCCAACTTGCTCGGGTCGTTGGTGAACTTTATGCGCGGGATGTAGGCATCGGCGCTTACCGGCAAGTCCATCTTCTTGGTCACCTTGGTGAATATGTCGAACGTCATGACCGACACCTCGGAGTTCTTCTGCCCTGCTATTGGGTATTTGTAGGAATACGCCCCCGGGTAATCTGCATACTCTTCCAACTCCGGGGACAGGCCTTTGAACATGGGGAAAGTATAGGCGGGAACGTCTGCCTCGTTCCATTTGACGTAAGCAATCATCTTGCTGTCAGGGCTGAACACCAATGATGAGGTCAACGCGAACTCTTCCTCATAGACCCAATCGGGCGCGCCGTTGATAATCTTGTTCAGCTCGCCATCGGTAGTGATTTGCGACTCGGCATTGCCGTAGAGGAACTTGATCAAAAAGATGTTGTTGTCGCGCACGAAAGCCAGCTGGGTGCCGTCAGGAGAGAAAACCGGAATCCTGATTGCGCCTTGGGTCAAGACCTGCAACTTGTTCTGCTCGATGTTGAAGATATAGTACACCGCCGTGAACGAACGGCGGTAAATGGGTGTCGTCTCGGTTTGGATCAATATCCGTTTCTCGTCGGGCGAGAAGATGTAGCCGTCTATGCTTTCAAGGTTGCAGTCGCGCGCCGTGGCAACGTCGAACACTGCCTCCACCTCCTTGCCCGTGCGGTAGGCATATTTGACAATGCGCGTCCCGTCCTCGCTCAATTGCGTGTAATGCTCGCCGTCATTCATCGAAACGGCATTCCTGATGCCCGACGGACGGTAACAGCCGCTGTTTATATCCTCTATGGTCAACCCGTTTGATGCTAACATTGTTGCAGGAATTAAAAGGTACAACAAAAAACTAATCTTGAATCGTTCCATCTTATTGTGTTATGTATGGTTGCAAATATACTACAATTTGCGGTTGGTGAAGATTTGGCGGACAATTTCGCGACATTGTACAGGACGACTCCGCAATCTGCTTCTTCCGCAACCTGCTGTTGGGAGAAACCAATGAGTTGCGGAACAGATACATGGTAATTGATGCTCCTAAAGAATGGAAAGAGCCGGAGACCCCCGCAAGTACCCCCGCAAGTACCCCCACAAGTACCCCCACAAGTCTGAAGAATCAACTGTATACTGAACATGCCGGCATACGGAAATTGGTGCATGCCATAGGCGAAAGCAAACTGAGCGTGAATGAAATCTTGGAACGACTAAACCTTAAGGACAGGAAGAACTTGATTGAATATTACATCACGCCGGCATGCAGCAATGGATTCGTGACACTGCTTTATCCTGACAAGCCGCGCCATCCAAGGCAAAAGTACGTCCTGACCGTAAAAGGACTGGCACTGCTATCGGCATTGGAAGAATCAACACAACAATTGGACGCGTAAGCAACTACCGCTGCCGCACGCGCCAAGCGACTGAAGGCTGGCAACGCCGCGCCTTCACTTGATTATGCCGCGCGTCGTCGACTGGATGAAATCTATGATGTAGCGTATCTCGGGCGTTATTTCCATTTCGTTCTTGATCTTCTCGATTGCATCGGAGATGTTCAAGCCGCTCTGGTATATTACGCGGTAGGCATCATGAATCTCCTCAATGGTCTCGTTCGTGAACCCCCTCCTCTTCAACCCTACCAGGTTGATGCCGCAGTAGGCCACCGGGTCGCGCCCTACGATGGTGTATGGCGGAACGTCTTTGGTGCATTTCGACCCGCCTTGGATCATGCAATGCTCCCCTATGCGCGAGAACTGGTGTATTAGCACCGCCGCGCTGATAGTGGCATGGTCGTCGATGACTATTTCACCGGCCACCTTAGTGGAGTTGCCTATAATGCAATGGTCCTTAACCACAACGTCATGGGCAATATGCACGCCCTCCATGAGCAGGTTGTTGTTGCCCACTACGGTCTTGCCTTTCGATGCCGTGCCTCGGTTGATGGTGACGTTCTCCCTTATCAAATTGTTGTCGCCTACGACAGCAAGGGTATCTTCGCCCCGGAACTTGAGGTCTTGGGGCACTGCACCTATCACCGCGCCGGGGAAAATGGTGTTGCCGTTGCCTATCCTCGCCCCAGGCATGATACAACTGTGCGACATGATGACGTTGCCATCGCCAATGACCACATTATCGCCAACGCATGCAAACGGCTCTATCTCAACATCCTTGCCTATCCTGGCATTGGGATGCACGTATGCCAATTCACTTATCATCGCTCTTGTTCTTTGTTATCTGTGCCATGAACTCGGCCTCGCAAACTATCTTCTCGCCGACGAAGGCATAACCTTTCATGGTGGCTATCCCCCGGCGGATGGGTGTAACAAGCTCTATCTTGAACAGAAGTGTATCGCCTGGAACAACTTTCTGCCTGAACTTCACGTTGTCGATCTTCATGAAATAGGTAGAATAGTCCTGCGCGCCCGTCAACGAGTTCAACACGAGCAAGCCTCCGACTTGCGCCATGGCCTCAACCTGCAACACCCCTGGCATGACCGGCTCAAGAGGAAAATGGCCCTGGAAGAATGGCTCGTTGCCCGAAACGCTCTTCACGCCGACGATGTAGTTAGAACCTATCTCTATTATCTTGTCAACCAAAAGGAAAGGATAACGGTGCGGCAGCAGTTTCCTTATCTTGTTCACGTCGAGAACCGGGGGTTCGTTGACATCGTAGATGGGAGACTGTATCTCGTGAAGCCTGATTTCCTTGCGCAACTGCCGGGCGAACTTGTTGTTTATCCTATGGCCGGGCTTCTTGGCTATGATGCGTCCCTGGATTCTCTTGCCTATCAACGCTATGTCGCCTATTATGTCGAGCAGCTTGTGGCGGGCTGGCTCATTATCCCACACAAGGGGCTTGTTGTTGAGATATCCCAAGGCACTGGCATCCTTGTGCGGCACCGAGAGCATGTCGGCCAACTTGTCGAGTTTCTCCTGCGACATCTGCCTCTCATATATTACTATGGCATTGTTCAGGTCGCCGCCTTTAATCAAACCGGCCGACAGAAGGGGTTCTATCTCCCTGACGAAGACGAACGTGCGGCTCGGCGCAATCTCGTCCTTGAACTCACCGAGGCTGTTGAGCATTGCATACTGGTTCGGGATGAAACGCGAGTCGAACTCGAGCATGGTGATTATGCTGAAGTTGTCATCGGGAAGTATAGTGATGCTCGCACCCGTTTCTTCGTCGACAAACTCTGATTTGCGCTTGATAATGTATACGTTGCGGATGGCATCCTGCTCTTCCGTTCCTACATTGACGATTGCATTGTAGTAGTCTATTGAGCTGCCGTCGAGAATCGGAAACTCGGGGCCGTCGACTTGGATAAGGCAATTGTCTACATCAGCCGCGTAGAGCGCAGCTATGGCATGCTCAATCGTGCCTACGACTACGTCGCCCTTGCCAACCACCGTTCCGCGCGTCGTTTCAACGACATTGTCGGCATTGGCGTCGATGATGGGTTTCGCGTCAAGGTCCATGCGCTGTATCTTGTACCCATGGTTGCCAGGAGCCGGGTTAAATGTCACGGTCAAATTCAACCCCGTGTGCAACCCTTTTCCCTTGAAAGTGAAAGGCGCTTTTATGGTTTTCTGTTTCTGCATGACAAACTTATTTGTTTAATGATTCTTTCAAACTTCTCAACTCCTCCTTCAGCTGCTCGATAGTGTTGAACATCTGCGGAAGCCTCTTCTGCATTACCGCTATTTTGAAGAAATCCATGTAGTTCACCGCCGGAGTGCCAATGACGGTGCGCCCCGCCTCAATGCTGCTGGGGATGCCAGCCTGCGCGCCGGCGTTGACGCGGTCGCCCACGGTGATATGCCCGGCAATGCCCACTTGCCCGCCAAGTTTGCACCACTGCCCCACTTTCGACGAGCCCGCGATGCCGGTTTGCGCGGCGATGACGGTATTCTCGCCCACTTCGACATTGTGCGCAACCTGTACGAGGTTGTCGAGCTTCGTGCCTTTCTTGACGACTGTCGCGCCCATCGTGGCACGGTCAACGCAGGTATTGGCGCCGATATCGACATTATCCTCAATTACAACGCTTCCAATCTGCGGAATCTTGTCATATCCGGCCTCGGTAGGTGCGAAGCCGAAGCCGTCAGCCCCCACTACAGCGCCCGGATGCAGCGTGCAGTTGCGCCCGATGCGACAGCCGTCAAGCACGACGGCGTGCGGGTGCAACGTCGTTCCGCCGCCGATAATTACGTTGTCGCCTATATAAGAATGCGGGAAGATGCGCACGCCATCGCCTATGTCAGCACCATCGCCAACATAAGCAAAGGGCCCGATGTAAACTCCCTTGCCTATCTTTGCTGAAGGAGATACCCACGCCAACGAGTCTATGCCCTCTTTCTTGGGCTTCGATGCCTCGTAAACGGCCAGAAGGCGGGCGAAAGAGTCGTATGGGTCGTCGACTTTCACCAGCGTCGGGACTATCTTCCTCTCGGGAACAAATGTTTTGGCCACAATGACCACGCTTGCCCGCGTTTCGTAGATGTACTTGGTGTATTTCGGGTTCGAAAGGAACGACAGCGACCCTGGCTCCCCCTCCTCTATCTTAGAGAAGCGGCAAACGGAAGCATTCTCGTCGCCTTCGACTTCCCCGCCAACAAAACCGGCTATCTGCCGTGCCGTGAATTCCATTGCAAATTACTTTAACAGTTTTGCGGTAAACATTAAACCATGCAAATATCCGATTTTTGCGCCATTTGCACAAATTTTAAAGGCTAAAGCCTCAAGAAGAGGCGCAAGAGATGGAGCAGCAGAGCCGTCGACGGCCCGGCATGCAAAGTTTTCCCGCACAGGGATCAAAATTATCTTGGGTAGGATGAAATCTTCCCTTGGATAGTATGCAATCTTTATTTTTAGGGTAAAAATATGTATTTGCAGAGTAAAAACATATAATCTTACGGTAAAAATATATATTTTTAAGGTAAAAATAAAGATTTCTCCCCGCCCGGGGAAAGATAGCATGCTATGCAAGGCCGTCGGGCATACTGCCCGGGAAAGCATTCCCATCTCTGCGGGGAGGCTCTGCGCGCTGCCTTTTTAAATGATTCGTGCGGCGCAAATGATAGTTGCCCGGCTTGCGCGCCGGCTTGCGGCCGCGCCCAGAATGCCTCCTTGTGGGTTGCTGTCGCATTGGGGAGGTTTACAGATTGCGCCCGGGCTGTTTGTTTTTCTGTTGCGGAGGTGCGCCATTTGAATTATTTTTGCAAGGTTTTAACCAAACCGTTTGTTGCTTTGTCACGCAAGAAAAAGGATTTCCCTCTGTTGGAAAACATCGAGATTACCGGCTTGGCCAGCGATGGCAGAGCCTTGGCGCGGGTTGGAGGCTGCGTTGTGTTCGTGCCTTTCGCCGTTCCCGGCGACGTTGCCGACTTGCGGGTGCGGAGGAAGAGGAGCAACTGCGCCGAGGCTTCCGTCGAGTGCCTGAAGATTCCCTCGCCTGACCGCAGTGTCCCGATGTGCAAGCACTTCGGTTTGTGCGGCGGCTGCAAATGGCAGATGCTTGATTACGACAAGCAGTTGGAAGCCAAGCGGGGACATGTTACCGATGCCTTGGTGCGTATCGGCAAGCTCACGTTGCCTGAGATTGCCCCGGTTGCCGGCTCTGCCTTGACTGCGCGCTACCGCAACAAGCTCGAGTACACGTTTTCCAACCGGCGGTGGCTGACTCCGGACGAGGTAGGCTCGGGCGAAGCGTTCGCCAGCCGCGAGGCTTTGGGCTTCCACATCCCGCAATGCTTCGACAAAGTCCTTGACATAGAGGAATGCTGGTTGCAGGACGCTATCGGCGACAGGATAAGGAACAGCGTGCGGCAATTCGCCTTGTCGCAGGGAATGCCCTTTTATGACATCCGCAACGGCGGGGGCTTCCTGCGCAACCTCGTGGTGAGGAATACCCTGTCGGGGGAACTGATGGTGATCGTGGTCGTCAGCGATGCCGGCGAGAGGCACGAGGCTTGGCTTGAAGCAATGATGGGACATATAGGCAGGGAGTTCCCGGAGGTGACTTCGCTCGTGAGCATCGTCAACAACAAAAGCAACGACAACTACTCTGACTTGCATCCAGATGTATGGAAAGGCAAGGACCATATTGTCGAAAGCATCGGGGAACTGCGCTTCAAGATAGGACCAAAGTCATTTTTCCAAACCAACAGCTTGCAGGCGCGCACGCTCTACGACATTGTCAGGGAGGCGGCTGGGCTGCGCGGCGGCGAGACGGTTTACGATTTGTACACCGGCACCGGAACAATTGCTAACTACGTTGCGGCGGCGGCCGGCAAGGTTGTCGGGATAGAATATGTTCCAGAGGCTATCGAGGATGCCAAGGAGAACTCCGCCATCAACGGCATCGGCAACACCCTGTTCTATGCCGGCGACATGAAAGATATTCTCGATGAGTCGTTCATCACCGCCCATGGCACTCCTGACGTGGTTATCACCGACCCTCCGCGTGCGGGGATGCACCCGTCTGTCGTCGATGCCATCATGAAAGCATCGCCGCGCACTGTGGTTTACGTCAGTTGCAACCCAGCTACTCAGGCCAGGGACTTGGAGGTCATGTGCAGCCGTTACAGCGTTGTCTCGGTGCAGCCGGTTGACATGTTCCCCCACACCCCGCATGTAGAAAACGTTGTCACCCTCAAAAGGTCTAACGATGATTAAGAACAGGTTGAAGGACAAGATTGATTTCAAGGTCCGCGAGCAGTGCACCCTTCTGGATTTCATCATGAAAGCCTTTGACGGCATCAGCCGCAACTCGGCGAAATCATACCTCTCGCACCGCAGGGTATTTGTCGGCTCGCGGGTTGAGACGCGGCACGACTTCGTGCTCAGCCCCGGCATGTCGGTGTCAATTAGCAGGCGCAAGGGGTTGAACGAGATGCTTGACAAGAGAATCAAATTGCTTTATGAGGACAAGTACCTCATCGTCATCGACAAACCCTCGGGTTTGCTGACTGTTGCATCTGAAAAGGAAAAGGAGAAAACGGCCTTTTCGTTCGTCAACCGTTACGCCCACCGCGCTTTCCGCGGCCAAGCCTACGTGGTCCACAGGCTTGACAAGGACACTTCGGGAGTGCTTGTCTTTGCCAAGGACGTGAAGACCAAGACAAAACTGCAGGAAAACTGGAACAGCCTCGTGCAAACGAGGGGCTACATCGCGGTTGTTTCGGGGAGGATGGAGAAGGAACGCGGCACTGTCAGGTCATGGCTCAAAGTTAGCGGCACGAACCACGTTTATTCGTCTCACACTGAGGGCGACGGCGATTTAGCCATTACCAACTACCGCACGCTTGAGAGCAACGGGAGCTACTCGCTTGTGCGCGTTGAGATTGAAACCGGCAGGCGCAACCAGATTAGAGTCCACATGAATGACTTGGGACATCCCGTCGTCGGCGACAAGAAGTACGGCAACGGCGACAATCCCATAAGGCGGTTGGCCCTCCATGCTTTCAAGTTGACGTTCAGGCATCCGGTAACGAACGAGATGATGAATTTTGAAACACCTTACCCTAACATATTCACATCTATTTTCAAATAAACACTACTAACATGGCTATCATTAAGACTGTCAAGAACATGACCCCTGTATTCGGGAAGAACTGTTATTTCTCGGAGGGTGTTGCAATCATAGGCGAGGTTACTATGGGCGATAACTGCACGGTGTGGTTCAACGCCGTTGTCAGGGGCGATGTGCACTATATCAAGATCGGCAACAACGTTAACATACAGGATTGTTCATGCCTGCACACCTTGCTTGGCGAGGCTCCTATCATAGTTGGCGACAACGTTACGATAGGGCACAGCGTGACCCTTCACGGCTGCGAGGTGAAGAGCGGCGCCCTCATAGGCATGGGCGCGACGGTACTTGACCATGCCGTCGTTGGCAAGGGCGCGATAGTTGCTGCCGGCTCTTTGGTTCTGAAGAACACCCAAATAGGCGACGGGGAGCTATGGGGCGGCGTTCCGGCCAAGTTCATCAAGAAGGTTGACCCGGAGAAGGCGGTGGAACTGAACCAGCGTTATGCAAGCCACTACATAGAATACGCCGGTTGGTTCAGGGAAGCCGATGCCGATGCGTCGAACACTGTTATCTGCAACACTTCCGAGGAGTTCGAAGAGGCCAAGCGCAAGGGTTGACCAGCGGCGGAGCGCATGATTGTGCTGCCTGTATTGCCCTCGCCCGCAGGGTTGCATCCGCCTCTGGCAACGGAATTATAGCGGGTTATTTCCTGAAGCGTTTGATGACGTTGTATGATGATGCTATGCCAAGCTCTCCGGCACGGCTTAGGTCTGCTGTACCTTGCGCATTGTCGCCGAGGAAGATGTTCACGAGACCCCGGTTGTAGTATGCTTCGGCAAACCTGGCATCGAGTTCGATCGTCGTTGTGAAGTCGTCGAGCGCCCCGATGAAGTCTTTCATCATTGCCCTGACACATGCCCTGTTGTAGTATGCGTATGCGAAGTCCGGGGCAAGTTCTATGGTGCGGTCCAAGTCCGATATTACCGACGAGTACTCTGCAAGCCCTATATTGGCATCCGGCAAGGTGCCATCTATGGCTGTGGCGGCATTGCGTTGCGAGCTTTCTACTTCCAATTTCTTGCAGACTATGAACGAGCGCACAAAGTATGCCGGGAAGAAGGCCGAGTCGCATGCCAGAGCATCATCGATGTCAGCCAATGCGCTTTCGAAATCCTGCACTAAATAGAAGTCTATTGCCCTACTGAAACGCTGTGCTGCGCAGGTTGTGCCTTCGTCTTGGTCGAATTTCCTGGTATTGATCAATGAGAAATGGAGGTCTACTTCGTCCTGCGCCAGTGAGCGTTCCCGCGTTGTCATTATCAGCTTTGGGGTTTCTCTGTTGTTGGCGTTGAGTGTTTCTATTTCCCTGTGGTAGAGGGTGTGGTTCAGCAGTTCGCTATGTTGCTCGTAGCAGGTCATGGCTACCATTGGCTGCATCTTTACTTCGATGTTCCGGTTTTGCACCCTTCCCCGGTAGTCGTTGTTGTAGTTTGTCATGCTGTTGTCGTCAGCCACTACCATTTTGCCATAGTTTTCTGGGTTTTCTTCCGACTCGTTTCGTGTTTCCCTTGTGTCTGATTGCGTTGACGTTCCGAACTGCTCGTCGAGTGCCATGTTGAGCAGTTTGTCCTCATCGATTGCAGCCAGTGTCTTCCTTCCGGTTTTCTTGTACAGGTCTGCCCTGCGCCTGTATCCGTAGGCGAATTCGGGGTATCGTTCCAGTACTTTGGTGTAGTCGTCAATTGCTCTGTCGTAGTCTCCGGTGTTTTCAAGCAGCAATGCCCTGTTGAAGACAGCCATCATGTTGTCCGGATTCATTTCGAGCACCTTGTTGAAATCCTCTATTGCCCGGTTGTCATCCCCTACTTCTGCGCGCAGCAATCCCCTGTTGTATAGCCCTATGTAGTTTCTGGGGTCCAAGTCAAGCGCTTCGTCATAGTCAGACATCGCCCCTCGCAAGTCTTTCAGGTTGTATCGTGCCAGTGCCCGGTTGATGTAATTTGGCACGTTGTTTATTCCCAATCGTATTGCTTGGGTGAAGTCTGATTCAGCTTGCTCGTATTGCTCTTGCATCATGCCTATTGCCGCCCTGATCGACCAGTATCTTGGTTCGTATGGATCTTTTGCCAGGGCTTCGTCGGCATAGGCGAATGCAAGCAGTGTGTCGCCTCTCTCCAGTGCCACTTGGCTTTTGAGGATGTATGCGTCAGTGTATCCAGGTGATACTTTTAGCAAGAAGTTCAGCGTGCTGTCTGCATATTCGGTTTCATCTCCTTCGAGATAGCACAAGGCTATGTTGTGCAGCACTCCGACGTTCTCCGGGTCGTATTTCAATGCGAACTGGTAGTCGTCGATTGCACCGTCGTAGTTCTTCATGTTTATCCTTGCCAATGCGCGCAACTGGTAGGCATTCACCATGAAGGGGTTGCAATCAATCGTGCGCGTGCAATCATCCTCGGCGCCACGGTAATCCTCAAGGTAGTACTTGGCCAAGCCTCTAAAGAAATAGGGTTCACACAAATACGGCTTGACGTTTATGACTTGGTTGAAGTATTGTATCGACAGCACATAATCTTCAAAATAAAGGGCGTTGCGGCCTATTGCCATCACCCTGTCGGTGTTGATTTGGGCGCTTGACAAGACGGCAATCGCCATGAGCGGCAACAGCGCGAGGCAGCGGCGCAAGCTATTTGAAAGTGCCTTTAACATGCTTGCAAAAGTAAGTCATTAGCCGTAATTGGCAATATCTGGCAAAGTTAATTTAACATTCCTGCACAAGCACTCGTC
>CAZWPW010000017.1:3182-7984 GCA_964635525.1 uncultured Bacteroidaceae bacterium | reverse complement strand
TGCTTATCGTTGCAACGTTAAGTACCGAAGCCTTTGCAGTTCCTGCTAAAAGGACACCTTTCACAGTCACCCAGCCCGATGGCAGGACTTTGACTGTGACGCTTAACGGCGATGAGTATTCACACTATTACACTACTTCCGACGGTTTGACCGTTGCGCAGGACACGACAGGTTGTTTCCGCTACGTGACGGCTTACAACGGTTTCATTGAAGTTCTGAGCGAGATCCAAGCCAACGATCCGGCCTTGCGCGACGATGCTGAGATAGCATTAGTTGAGCAATTGAAAAGCCAAGACTTCAGCGCGGTGACAATAGAAAACCACAAGGCGAAACGCATAAACAAATTGTCGAGTACCCGCCCGGCAAAATTGGGAGGATTCCCCACTACGGGCCAGCCGAAAGGTCTTGTCATTCTCGTTCAGTTCTCGGACTTGACTTTCCAAAGCGCCCACGACAATGATAAATTCAACAGGATGATGAATGAAGTTGGATACAACGATGATTCCTACGGCAGTGCCTACGACTATTATTACGACCAGTCAGGCGGGCAGTTCCAACCTCAATTCGATGTCTATGGCCCTGTTACATTGGAAAACACCTACAGCTACTATGGCGCGAACGATTCTTCGGGTGATGATGAAAACGCGCATTTGATGGTAGTTGACGCCTGCGCGCTCCTTGACGATGAAATTGACTTCACCGAGTACGACAGCGACGGCGACGGGCTTGTCGATTTGGTTTTCATCCTTTATGCCGGATATGGCGAGAACTACGGGGCAAGCAGCAACACGGTTTGGCCCCACGCTTGGGATTTGAGGTCGGCAGGCCTGACGAACATCAGGCATGACGGCGTGCAAATAGGCCCATACGCATGCTCATGTGAACTCAATGGCAGGTCAGGAACGGAAATCACCGGCATCGGAACAATCTGCCACGAGTTCGCTCACTGCCTCGGCCTTCCTGACATGTATGACACCAATGGTTCTTCCGGCGGCGACGGACGAAGCTTCGGCAGCTACAGCATGCTGGATTACGGCAGCTACAATGGCGCAAAAGACGGCTACAGTCCTTGCTCGTTTACCGCTTTTGAAAGGATGTACTTGGGATGGCTTACCCCAACCGAGCTTGGAGATGAATACTATGAGAACATGACATTAGGCGAGCTGAATGAAACCAACGAGGCCTACGTCATCTACAACCCAAGCAATAAAAATGAATACTTTGTTTTCGAGAACAGGCAAAAAACCTCATGGGATACTTACCTGCCTGGCAAGGGTATGATGATTACACATGTATATTACAATGAATACTATTGGAATCTCAACCTTGTCAATGGCTACTATGGAAGTGAAGGTGCTTATTTGGTTCCTGCCAACAACAACTATTCAGCATATACTAGCGAAAGTACTAAGCTCTACCCAACCTCGAGCAACGATTCATTCACTAATGAAAGTACCCCGGCATCACAGTTCCGCAACAACACCTACACCGACAAGCCAATCAGGGACATCAGGGATTCTGGCGGCGTGATTTATTTCAACTACAATGATTTGACGCTTTCATCCCCCGTTGCGCTGCCGGCTACCGACATAACCAACGACGGCTTCACAGCCAATTGGGAATACGTTGACTATGCCGAGTCATACACATTGACGGTTACCGACCTTGGCACTGAGGCATATTCAGCTCCAGGGAGGCTGCTATATGAAGACTTCTCGAATTTCACCAGCGGCGCAGAAACCAGCCCGAACAACACTGACATATCGTCACAGCTTGACGAGTACATGGCAAACGAGGGATGGAGAGGCAGCAAAGTATACCAGGCGGGTGGCAAATGCAAATTGGGCACATCGAGTGCCATAGGCTACCTCGTATCACCTGAAATTGAAATGCCGGAGCTGTTCTCGGTTTCAGTGGAAGCGAAAAGGTACAGTACCGAATCTGGAAATTCCGATGCTACGACGCTCTACATCGGCGTGGGAAGGAAAACTGAAAATGGCGAAGGCGGAGAATGGCTCGCATACGATGAGTTCCCGCTGACTACAACGGCCGAGACCTACACTCTCTCCTGCGACATTGGCGGCGAGGCGTTATGCTTCGAAGTGGGTACGTTGACGAAGAACAGAGCCATAATAAGCCAAATAACACTTGACGAAGTATCGTCAAAAGCCTTGGCAGCTCAAGAAACAACATATACCTACACTGATATATACGACAACTACTACCAAGTGACCGGACTTGACATGACGCACAGCTACAGCTACACTGTCAAAGCGGTTGCCGGCGATGTTGAATCAGACGAATCGGAAACCATAACCGTAGGCATGAGCCTGTCAATAGAGGATACAAACGCTAACCAAGCAATTGTCAGCGTTTATGACGGGCAGTTGGAAATAACAACCGACACGAAATGCAAGGTGGCGATATACACCATTGACGGCATCTGCATCGTCAACAAAGAGATTAACGGCTATGCGACATTCAGCCTCGACAAAGGCATATATATCTTGAGCCTGAACGGGAAATCAAAGAAGATAATGATTTGATGCTGAGCAAAAGCAAGGTCAAAACCATAAGATCATTAGCAACAAGGAAAGGAAGAGAGCAAACCAAACTATTTGCCGCAGAAGGCAACAAATTGGTAGCGGATTTGCTCGGTACTTTCGAATGTGAATTATTGGTTGCAGAAGTAGGCTGGATTGATGCACATCAATCCAGCCTTGCCAACTGTAAGGAGGTGGTTGAGGCCTCGCATCAAGAAATAGAGAAAGCGAGCCTGCTGAAAAACCCGCAGCAAGTCATTGCACTCTTCAAGCAACGTGTGGCAGAAAGCATTGACAAGCTGCCAAGCAAAGGTTTAACCTTGTTCCTTGATCATGTGCAGGATCCGGGCAACCTCGGGACAATAATCAGGATAGCCGACTGGTTCGGGATAGGATTGGCTGTCTGCTCAAGCGGATGCGCCGACATATACAACCCGAAGACCGTCCAAGCAACGATGGGGTCACTTGCAAGGGTCAAGACGGCAAGCATTGATGCTGCCAAGTTCTTCAATCTGCCGAACCCCGGGAAAACAAAAGTGTTCGGCACATTCATGGACGGCGAAAACATATACTGCAAGGAACTGCCGGGCAACGCAATAATCGTCATGGGCAATGAAGGGCAAGGGATAAGCAAAGACACTGAACGCTTCATCAACGAAAGGATAGCTATCCCCCACTTTCCGCGTCAGGGGTCTTGCCCCGATTCGTTGAACGTTGCCGCCGCCACATCGATTATATGCTCGGAGTTCAGGCGAGAAACATTGAAAACCAACTAACACAAAAGCACGGATATGGCTGGACAATCGATGAAATGGGAAAACCTGATATCGCCAATCAGGTTCGGGCTGGAAGAGTTCCACGAAGAAAGAGCCGACAACCGGTCGGAATTCCTCCGCGACTATGACCGGCTGATATTTTCTTCCCCCTTCCGGCGTTTGCAGAACAAGACCCAGGTGTTCCCGCTCCCGGGAAGTGTTTTCGTGCACAACAGGTTGACGCATAGCCTTGAAGTGGCATGCGTTGGCCGTTCGTTAGGCAACAACGTGGCAATAGAGCTAATCAAGCAAAGGCCGGAGCTGGCAACAGACTCATACCTATCTGAAGCCGGAAACATCGTTTCGGCGGCCTGCCTTGCCCATGACATGGGAAACCCTCCCTTCGGGCACTCGGGTGAAAACGCCATCTCGTCGTATTTCTCTGAAGGGAAAGGCATCCAGCTCAAGCCGCAACTAAGCGATGATGAATGGACCGACATAACTAACTTCGAAGGCAATGCCAATGCTTTCCGGCTACTGTCGCACCAATTCAAAGGCCGCCGCCCCGGAGGCTTCGCCATGACCTACGCAACATTGGCATCGATAGTCAAGTACCCCTACCCCTCATCGGCAATTAAACAGAAAAACAAGTTCGGCTTTTTCATCAGCGAGAAAGAAAACTACAAAAAGATTGCCGATAAACTCGGGATAATAAAAACCGATGAAAAGGCATCAATCTATGCGCGCCACCCCTTCGTCTGGTTAGTAGAGGCAGCTGACGACATCTGCTACCAAATCATGGACATCGAGGATGCCTACAAATTGAAAATCCTGTCTTTCGAACGAACAAAGGACTTGATGCTTAATTTCTTCGAAGGCAACAGGCTGGACAGATTGCGCAGGAATATGAACATAATGGACGATGAAAACGAGAAAATAGCCTACCTGCGATCATCGGTCATAGGGAAACTAATCAAAGAATGCACGGCAGCATTCATGGCTAACGAGCAGGCCATACTTAACGGCAAACTCGACGAGCCGCTCATTGACAAGACAGAGCAACGCGCTTGCCAAGCCTACAAGGAATGCTCAAGCGTTGCATATTCAAAAATATACTGCTCAAAACAGGTGCTTGACGTAGAAATGGCGGGATACAAAATAATCTACACACTGATTGAACTGATGATTGATGCCGTCACCAACCCTGACAAATCGTACTCCAAGCTGTTGATAAAAAGGGTTTCAGAGCAATATGAGATCGATGCGCCGACTTTGTACGGGAAAATCATGGCGGTTTTAGATTACATCTCGGGCATGACCGATGTCTTTGCACTCGACCTTTACAGGAAGATAATAGGCAACAGCCTTCCGTCAGTCTGACCCCTATCCTCTCCACCATAACTATACTGTAACATCACCACAAACAACACGTGGCGGTGCAGGAAGCCCTATCCTTGCACTGACATTTTGTCATTTATTATCCTGAAAAACCTGTTGGCACATT
>CAZWPW010000017.1:0-3082 GCA_964635525.1 uncultured Bacteroidaceae bacterium | reverse complement strand
AAAGAAAAGGATAAAACAATATGAATTTCAACAATTTTACAATCAAGTCGCAAGAAGCGATACAACATGCAGTTGCCCTCGTCAAAAGAAATGGGCAGCAACAAATCGAGCCGCCGCATCTTTTCATGGGATTGGCAAACTGCGGGGAAAATGTGATTAAATACATCTTCCAAAAACTGAATGTGAACGAAAGCCTCATCACAAACTCAATCATGAGGGAAGTCCAGAAAACCCCTAAAGTCAGCGGAGGTGAACCATTCCTGAGCCGTGAATCAAACGAGGTACTGGAAAAGGCGATAGAACTAGCAAGCAAGATGCAGGATGAATATGTCACGCTCGAACATATCCTGCTTGCACTGTTCATGGTCACATCGCCGGTTTCAAAGATAATGAAGGATGCCGGTATGAGCGAAAAGGAACTCAAGCTGGCCATCAACGAATTGCGGGGAGGGCAAAAGGTCACCTCGAAATCTTCAGAAGACAATTACCAAATGCTGAGCAAATATGCCATCGACCTCAACGGCGCAGCAAGGAACGGCAAGCTCGACCCGGTAATAGGCCGAGATGAAGAAATAAGGCGCGTGCTGCAAATACTTAGCCGAAGGACAAAGAACAACCCTATACTAATCGGAGAGCCAGGAACAGGGAAGACGGCCATCGTCGAAGGACTGGCACAACGGATAGTCAGGGGCGACGTGCCGGAGAACTTGAAGCACAAACAAATCTTTTCCCTCGACATGGGCGCGCTCGTCGCCGGAGCGAAATACAAAGGCGAGTTCGAGGAAAGGCTCAAGTCCGTCATCAACGAGGTAGTAAAAGCCAAGGGCGACATCATCATGTTCATTGACGAAATACACACGCTCGTTGGCGCAGGAAAGAGCGAAGGAGCAATGGATGCAGCAAACATCCTCAAACCGGCATTGGCAAGAGGAGAACTAAGAGCTATCGGGGCAACGACATTGGATGAATACCAAAAATATTTTGAAAAGGACAAGGCTCTCGAAAGGCGGTTCCAAATCGTGCAAGTCGATGAACCGGACACGCTCAGCACAATATCAATACTTAGAGGATTGAAAGAGAAATACGAGACACACCACCATGTGCGCATCAAAGACAGCGCAATCATTGCTGCCGTAGAACTGAGCAACCGCTACATCACAAACCGCTTCCTGCCAGACAAGGCAATTGACTTGATGGACGAGGCAGCAGCAAAGCTGAGAATGGAAATGGATTCAATCCCCGAGGAAATTGACGAAACGACGCGGAAGATAAAGCAATTGGAAATTGAACGAGAAGCCATAAAACGTGAGAACGATGACGAAAAACTCTCGCAACTGGGCAAGGAAATTGAGGAATTGAAAGAAAACGAGAAGTCGGCACGCGCAAAATGGCAAAGAGAAAAAGACTTGGTCAACAAAATACAACAGAACAAGGCAAACATCGAAAACCTTAAGTTCCAAGCCGAAAAAGCTGAACAAGAAGGCGACTACGGCAAAGTAGCTGAAATTAGGTACGGGAAAATAAGGCAACTCGAGGATGAAATAGCCGCCACGCAAGACAAACTCCACAAGGCGCAAGGCGACAAAGCTATGATAAAAGAGGAAGTGAACTCAGAGGATATAGCTGCTGTCGTTTCGAAATGGACAGGAATACCGGTCACCAAAATGCTGCAAAGCGAAAAGGACAAACTGCTGCACCTTGAAGAAGAACTGCACAAAAGAATAGTCGGGCAAGACGAGGCGATAAAAGCCGTTGCCGATGCCGTCAGGAGAAGCCGGACAGGGTTGCAAGACCCAAAACGCCCAATTGGGTCATTCATCTTCCTCGGGACAACCGGAGTCGGGAAAACCGAATTGGCAAAGGCTTTGGCGGAATTCCTCTTCGATGACGAAACAATGATGACAAGAATTGACATGAGCGAATACCAAGAGAAACACTCCGTCTCAAGGCTTGTCGGAGCGCCTCCGGGATATGTGGGTTACGACGAAGGAGGACAACTAACCGAAGCCATACGGCGCAAACCATACTCGGTAATACTCTTTGATGAAATAGAAAAGGCGCATCCCGATGTTTTCAACATCCTGTTGCAGGTGCTTGACGACGGCAGGCTGACCGACAACAAGGGGCGGACTGTCAATTTCAAAAACACAATAATCATAATGACTTCAAACCTCGGAAGCCAATACATTGAAGAGCAACTCGTAGGATTGGACGAACACAACAAAAGCAAAACCGTTGAGGAAACAAAACGCAAAATAGTCGAAATGCTCAAGCAAACCGTGCGCCCGGAATTCCTCAACAGGATTGACGAAATAATCATGTTCATGCCATTAGACAAAGAGGAGGTCAAACAAATCGTCAAACTGCAAATCAACGGCATAAAACGGATGCTCGCAGCAAACGGCATCGAACTTGCCATAAGCGACAGCGCGATAAACTTCCTCGCCACTACTGGCTACGAACCTGAGTTCGGGGCAAGGCCAATCAAAAGGGCTATACAGAACTTCGTGCTGAATGACTTGTCAAAGAAATTATTGGCGCAAGAAGTTGAAAAAGACAAGCCCATTGCCGTCGATATGGAAAACGGGCAACTGGTGTTCAGGAATTGACCCTGAACTGACTGCGTCACGCAGGACATAGATGCCAAGCTGCCCTATTCCAAGTCCTTCATCACCTCTAAGAGATGCTGGTAGCTCGTAACCGGGTGATAACGCACGGAGCCGTTCGAGGCATTGTTGAAGAGTTTTGCAGCGCAAGCTATCTTGGCACTCTCCACGCCGCGCAGTTCCATCGAGCCTAATGACCCCTTGGTCTCTGCAATGAAGAAGATATGCTTCACCGTGCCTTGGTTGAAGGCTATGGCCCAGTCGGGGGAGTTGTTGCCCACGGGCGTAGGGATTTGGAATGCTCGGGGCAGCTTGGCATAAACGCATACATCGGTAGGCGCGTCAAGGCTTTGGGCAAACCCTCTCTCGCCTTTGCTGTTGGGGAAGACATAGTCCATGACATGCTTCTCGGCCTGATATGTCTTCTCTATCGGCTGCGTGTGTTTATCCTGCGTGAATATGGCACTGTCGTAGGT
>CAZWPW010000016.1:0-19156 GCA_964635525.1 uncultured Bacteroidaceae bacterium | reverse complement strand
CTCACTGTAGCGGTCACACCTTCGTTGCCGTCAGGCCAGTAGCCTGCAATCGTCTCTAAAGGAGTGGAGTAAGTGGTGGGGAAAAGCACATAGGCCGTGTCTAGTGTAGATGCCAAGGCGTACTGCCCGTTATATTGCAAGGTGGTGCTCCAATCGTCGGCCACCTCGACGGTGTATGTAGCGTTGCCCGGGTTTGCTATGGCCTCCTCAATAGTATTATAGCCGCGCCCGTAGATGTTCGTGATATTGAAGTTGTAGTGCTTGCCACGCTCGAAAGGTTTGTATTCTTGAACGGCAGTCCCGTTGCTGTTCATTTCATCGTAGCTCAGGCAGATGTAAGCCGTACTGCCTGGGATTGTCACACTTCCGTCGCCGCTCAATTTAGAGTCGGGATTCTGCACCTCGAGTATGATGCAGTTGAAAGGCATTCCGTCGGTGTACATGCCCATGGTGGCGGCAGGTTTCTCGCTCTCATAGAGGTACAGTCTGCCGGTGCTGCTGGTTGAAGTCATTTTGTGCGCCGCGTCGGAAGTGTAGGTGTTGGCCAGGGAAGCAGTGGTGCTTTCTTTCCATTCAGTCTGCGTTGCCGAGGCGTATGAGAAGAAGTTGTTGACGGTGAGATCCACGTCTGCTCCTAACTCGATGGTAATTTTAGCCACCTGGAAGTACATTTTTATTGACGAGCTCAATGTTCCGCTGCCGCTCATGAGCAGTGGCGTGGTGAGCGAGGCCTCGGTGTTGGTGGTGTATGCCGTCCTGCTGGCGAGCACCGATTTGGCATAATCGAGCGTATAGCCTTCAAGGCTCTCGACAGTGCTGGCATAGATGTCAGATCTGAAGTTGCATACCACGACGAGGTTGTCAGTATTGGTTGGTTCAATGCTTGTCAAGCGCAAGCTCGGGTTCTGAGTCCCGTTGTTAGCGATGTAAGTGATGTACTCAGCATCGGTCACGTTTCCGCTGCCATCAACGATGAGCACTGCTGCATTCTCGATATAGCACTCGCTTGATGTGGGCTCAGAACGCACCTGCACCGTTTCTGATGCCGGTATGGAGAGTGTCAGCATGGTGCCATCTGAGTCTGCGATATAAATATTATCCTCTACGCATCCTGCCATGGTTGCTGCTATTGCGGCTGCCAAGGTCATCCTGAATATGTTAGGCGTTCGCATGACTTATATCTTTTGTCGTTTTACTTCTGTTTTGCTTTCAACAATCCCGTGTTTCAATCTTTGTTCAAAACTCTGCTGGTTGCAACCCACCAGTGTGTTGAGTGCAAGTCGTAGTACCATCAGCATCCACTATGACATGCCATTTCCAGCGGTAGGTACCACTCGCATCGGTACTCAGCCTTATGCCTACTATGCCCTCGGCTGTGCTGGCGCTGCCTTGTTCTGGTGTTGTTACTTTCAGTACTGCTCGCGGCCAACTGTCCGTTCGGTTTACTATATCTACTGATATGTAGTTATTGCCACTTATTACATCCGCTACTACTTCCGTGCTCGTATCCATCTGGATAGTACCATCGTAGTAGTATCCGCCATAGTTGTTCCACTGCTGGTAAACCCCTTCAATAGGAACTTCGCGCACTCCGTCCCATGGAACTACGATGCACTCGAATTCAGAGAGATTCGCAATGTATTCATTTTGCTCATCTTCAACATACCAGTCGAGCAGTGTTGCCGTTATGGTAACTCCTATTCCCGATGGTATCAGGTTGTAACGTATCTGGCCGTTGCATACTGGTACCTTTGGCACTTCTACTTCATGTTCAATTAGATTGCTATGGTTGTCGTAATAGGAGATGTAGATTTTCATCTTGTGCTGCAGCGTGTCGTTGTCGTTTTCTCCTCGGTGCGCGGGGATGATATACTCCTGCTCAGTGTACTGGTACGTGGTATTATCTACCCAGCTTGTAAGTGTCGAGCTATTGAGGTTTATTGCTGTAGGTGATGATACGTTTGGGTATATCTTCCCGTCCCAAGTCATCGTTGACGGCACATCTTTGAGCTGCACGGTGACGTTGCTGGTTTTGCTCACCATGTTGTTTACATCAGATAGGCGGACATACACTCTTGACACATTGCGTTTCAACTCTGCGTCATCTGTGGTCGTTTGATCTGCGATTATCACCACATCCTCCAACATCCCGTAGAATATCTCCGGGCAAGGATAGTTGGCGTGGTCTGCATTCATGGTATACATCACAGAGCTTGACATGTTGCCGCTTGGTTGTGTCAGTTCGTCATTATTGTTCACCACAACGACGTTCCATGTCCCGGTTGGTGCCGTGCCAGTGTATTTTACCGTGCTGTTGACTGCATCAATATCGCCGGCTGTCATGATTAACTTTTGTCTAAAGTTCTCGTCTTGAGTGAACAAATAGAATGCCAAGTCAGACACTAAGCTTTCTATCTCATCAGTGTCTGTTATTGTGCTTGCTAAGGTCACCGACAACTGGCTCAGCTCTACGGTATCGTCGACGTTAATGTCATCGCCTTGGCAGGCTGTTGAGAGCATAAGCATGAAGAACGCGCTTAACGCCAGTCCGTATTCAGCTATTTTGTCTCCTATCTTTCTCATATTGTTTGTCTTTTTGTTCTTTATCGTTTTGCCATCAGAAAGCCAATCCTACGCCTATTGACGGGTATATTCCGTGCGTGCCGTCAACGCGTGCAAATTCCCATTCTACGTTAGTGTAGCGGTACTGGCACTGCAGGTCGACAAACAGTATCGGCAGCGGTTGCACTCGCAGTCCTATCTCCGGTGAGAGAACCCAGCCCCAAGTGGCATAATCGGAGTTCATATATATATTGTCCCCTTCGAGATGATAGCTTGCCCACACACCTCCCGCTGCTATTCCAATGTAGGGTTGTAACAGCCCTGAGCCAGCTGGGTAGCATCGCAGCGTTGCCATTATCGGCATCAATTCTTGCGAACGGCTGCTAAAGCCATTCGATATTAGAGGTAAGCCTTCAACTATCAAATTGTCGTAGGTATACCCGTCAGCACTTACCTTGTCGTAGGAGAACGACAGCCCCACTCCGAACAACGATACTGGCCTGTACTCGTACCGCAGTGAGATAGAAGCCGCCCCTGTTCCCGATACTTGTGAGAAGAAGTTGCTCTTGACCTGCACTGACGGTCCCCAGACTACTTCGACGCTTTGCGTCCTACCCTTCTGTTGTGCCTGCGCAGCAGGTGCGAGGCACAACAGGAAGAGTATTATAATAAGATATTTATTAATTGGACGCAAAATCGTCATGTTCATTCAGTTTTATTTGTTGTTGATGTTCACTGAGGCTACGCGGTGTTGTTCGCATATTGTAAGCGCGCCGGCATCCGACGTTGCAATCACATCCTTTAGTTTTACAGCCACCTTTTGCATTGTGCTATCTGGGCTGTACAGCACTAAGCCGTTGAGGTTTGCCGTGCTGCTGCGTTCGTCGCAGCGTATGCGCAGGTCGTAGTCGTTGGTGAAGACGAAGTCTGTTCCTTTGACTGCCGTCGTCGCGCTGTCAAGTTCAGTGTACAGTACTATGTCACTACCCGAGCAGTTCGTTTGCAATGCACCGTCGCTTGCGCGGAGCAAAGAAATCTTGAAGAACGGTGTAACAACGTTGCTTTGCCTGTTGAAGTCGCCAAGCGATTCAATTGCCACAACTGCAGGCTGGTCGTATATCTGTCCATGGCAGCTGAGCACTTCGCTTGCAAACGATACGTTGGCATCGCTCATTGCGCTTACACTGGTGAAATCCACGACAACCGTTTTGATGTTCTCGTAGCGTGTATCTTCGAGTGTTTGCACATCGAATGTCCCGCTATGCTGTCCATCCTTTATGATCACGCGTGGTTGGAGCCCCCAGTCGAAGTCTTGCCTGTCGGCCGACCCCCTGCCGTATTCACCGTCAATGACGATATCCGAGAACGTGGCATTGGTTATCTTCACACCATTGGTCTTGAACAGCCCGAGTTCGAAGGTCACGTTGCTTTGCCCTTCCACACCTGGTTTGGTATCAATCATGCGCACTATTGCCGGCTGGTCGGTTATGGTTGCTATGCAGCGGTCTCGTATGATATAGCTTTGCGTTGGGTTGCTGAGCTGCAGTTCGAAGGTGC
Source organism: uncultured Bacteroidaceae bacterium (assembly GCA_964635525.1). GTDB lineage: Bacteria > Bacteroidota > Bacteroidia > Bacteroidales > Bacteroidaceae > Avibacteroides. Next base: position 15,037 of record CAZWPW010000016.1, on the reverse strand, counting down.
GGTCTCCTTCAAGCAGGTCATTAGCCATCACCGGCACTTCGACAGTGAATTTGGTGTGGTATGGGTCGCTACCGTCTATGCCTGGCAGGAACGACAGTGTTCCGCTTGCCGAGGTGAAGTTGAGGTTTTCCTTTGCCGTGAGCGGCGCTGTTTGATAGTACACAGTCACTGGGCGCGGTGTCCCGTCGGCATCAAAGCTGAAGCCGGTGAGGTTGACTGTGAATTTCGCTGTTGCTATCCCGTCGATTGGTTTGTTCACAGTTATATCGTTGACATATATACCGTGCGCAAGTTTTACCAGATTGCTTTGCTGGCCTATGAAGAACGCTTCACCCGTATATGGCAGGCATACTGCTTTGTAGGGTGTTGGCGTATTCTCTTGCACGTAGCGGTCGAAGAGCATTTCGCCGTTGATGGAGATCATCGAGAGGCGTCCCGTAGCGGGTGCTGCCATGAGCAAGTCCTCCTCGCCGTTGAAGCGCATCTCGGTGTATTGTGCCAAGGTGCCCTTTTCGAACAACTTGCGCCCCGTCTTTGAGAGGCGTACTATCTTGCCTGCTGAGTATGTCTTGTCGAATATGCTGATAGCGAGTTGGTCGCCGGTGAGGTTATTCGCCACGGCAAGCACCTCGCCGCGGTCCATGTTCGACATGAGCCTCGTTCCGTCTTGGCGCAGCATAGTGTAGTGGGCTGTGCCAGCCCCGTGTCCGCCCACGAATATCTCTCCACTTGGGAGTAGAGTGATATATCTTACGCTTGCGTCTTGCCCTGCTGGAACTATCGTCCTGTTGAAGACGATGTCACCTTCGGGGCGCACTTTGATTATTGAGCCGCCCGATTTGTCGCCGTGTCCTGCCACGTATACATACCCGTCAGACGATGTTACCATATTCTCGATGACATAATTCTCGTCGGTGAACGCGGTCACATAATAGGGTTTGCCCCCTTCGTCGAGGCGCACCACGCAACTTCCTAAGCTGTCAGATGAGAATGCTGCATGCAGGTACTCCGAGCGTGATCCATAGACATCGAATGCCGTGCATTGCGTCCCGATTGGCGCGGTGTAGAAGTATACCACATTGTTGCGTGCTGATACGCGGCACACGAAACCTGCAGTGCCGTTGTTAGTGTTTGTGCTGCCCGAGAGTATTACTCCTCCGTCGCGCAACAGCTTGCCACCGGAAATATGCGTGCCAGACGTACCTATGCGAAGGTCGCGGTCAACAACACCATCAGAGGTTATTACCATGGCATGCCCGCCTTGGCTTTTCTTTTTCTTGTCTTCCGAGGCGCTACCTGTCACAAGCACCTTGTCGTCAGCCATTGGTATGACTGCGGTTATTGTTTCGAAGTCGGTTGCTTCAAAGCTCTTGAACAGGCGGGTTTTCCCTTCGCGGTCAATCCACGTAAGCGCTGCTTTGCCGTCGTTTGTTCCTGCCAGCACTATGTCGCCGTTGCTGAAGTCGGCGCTCATCGTCACGAACTCGTGCCCTTTGCCGTAGGTGTTGTCATAGACTACCGGCATGAACTGTGCTTTTGCCGATACTGCTGCGAGTATTGCCACGACCGCCACTGTTGCACGGATATTGATCTTTTTTGTTTTCATCTGGTTATATTGTTTTCTATTTTTATTATTCTTGTTTTATTTCTTCTTTAGAATGATATCCACTTTACGTGCTGTTCGGTTAAGCCCGATGCGCGTTGACAGTGGCAAGCCTTCCTGCATGACCTCCTTTATTTCGGCTGTCACATCAATGTCGCTAAGCCCGTATTGAATGAGCTGGTTGTTGTAGTCATTGATGTCAGGCGTTGTGCTGCCTTTTCCTTCCCACTTCACTTGGCCTTTGAAGCCGTTGCCGATAAGGAAGTCGGCCACCGTTTGCGCCCTGCGCTCTGACAGGCGGACGTTATATCCACTAGCACCTATCTCGTCGGCATATCCCAATACTAACAACTCTGTTGTTTCCTTGAACGATTTGTTGCTGAGCACTTCGTTGAGCTGTTCTGGTGCCCCGCTTGGCAGGAGCCACATATCGAAGTCATAATATATGGTGCATATCACATCGCCTTCGTCGTATGCCTTGGAGAGTTTCGTATCTTCGGGTGTTATTTGTTCTTTGCGCCCTAACAAGTCAGCCACTTGATTTAGCTTGCCGTTCAGGGCGAGGTATTCATGCGACATGCCAGTCGGCTCGAGGCTTGAGAGCGACGTGCGTGCATTGCGGAACGTGTATATGTCGTCACGGTATTGCAATCCCCGTCGGTCCGAAATGAAAAATGCCGTCTGGTCATGCTGGTACAGGCCGTAGTCATTGAATACCGTATTTATCGGGTACGGGTAGTGGTACAACGTTGCCGTAATCACATCTATGCCGGTGAAGTCCACGGAATATATGTCATACCCTCCGTAGCCTTCATGCCCGTTGCTGGAGAAGTAGAGTATCCCGTTTGCCACGTTGGGGAATATCTCGTCGCCTTCGGTGTTTACTTCCGGACCAAGGTTTACTGGCATGCTCCACTCGCCTAATTCGCTGTCCCATTTAGTGAAGTAGAGGTCCATGCCTCCGAATCCTCCCTCCATGTCCGAGGAGAAGAGCAGCGTGTAGCCATCGTCAAGCAGTGACGGGTGCGCTATGTTGGCATCCTCATAGTCGTTGAACAGGACTTTTGGCGATGACCAGCGTTGGCGCTTCGTGTCATGTATGGTGTAGTAGAGCTTGGTGCGGAACACTTCTTTGACATCTATGCCGCGCACTTTGTCAGGTCCTTTGTAATCTATGCCGGTGACTATCCACACATCGCCATTTTTCGTTGCCGGTCCATTCTGCACCTCTCTTGGGATGTAGCGGAACTTCTCCTGCGCGCTGGCACCAGTAATGTCGGTGTATATGGTCCTGTGGAAGAATATCTTCCTCGGATCCATCAGCCTGCTGTTTGACACTGCGCAGAAGATGCTTTCATCCCAGCTGCCTATCCAGTACTCGGCATCCGTGCTGCTCGCCTCGTACAGTTGTACATCGAATTCGTTGTCTGTCGTAGCATAGTGGAGCGGCATCAAGTCGCTTACTGACGATAAAAGGTTAAGGTAACGTTGGTCGCGGTTGTAGGGATAACTGTATGCAAAGTGACGTGCCACTATCTCCGCCTCACGGTATCTGTCAAGGCACAACAACGCGTTGATGTAGTTGCACACGTCGTACACTTCAAGCGTATTAGCGCTATTCTCGAGCAAGATAGCGTAGCGTATCGCCGCATTCTCATAGTCTTGCAGCATGGTGTACACGCGCGCTAACTTGAGTTCCATGCGTGCCCATTGCTGGTGGTTGTTTTTGTACAACTGCTCTGCCGCTAAACTGTAGCGCTGCACGGCAATGTCGTACTTGCCTAGGATGAATGCCCTGTCTCCCGATTGCTCGTAGCGGGTTACCCCGTTGTTCTTGCGAGTTTCTTTTTTGCTTTTGCTTTGCCAGAAGTTATAAAATTGAGCATCTGCATCCAAAGGGGTTTGCAGGGCAATCCCGATCAGCAAGAGTATATATAATAGTTTATTCTTCATTTCTCTTTCTATGTTATCATGCTTGCACCGCAGTTTGTATTAGAATAATATATAACTCAAGTGTACACCGAATTTTGTTGGTCCTATCCATGAGACTGTGTTCTTCTTCTCTATGGGGTACTTGGCGTATATTCCACCGAGCTGGTATTTGTCGTGCTGCAAATGCGCGTAACCCAACCCGAGGTTGATATCGAGGCGCAGCCTGTTTGAAATGTAAAATTTGTAGCCCAACGACGCGCCTGCCGAGATTCCCCAACCCTTGTGGCGGTAGCTCTCCTCAAGCGAGCCGTCCCTGATACCAATGTTGTAGTTGCCCATCATGACGTAAGGCCCTATGTAGAACCCGTCAAAATGGTCATTGGTGTAATAGTACTTTGGTTTGACGTACCAGCGCACGTCAACGCTCCCGATAAGTGTACGGAACACGCTCTCAGTCTTTTTGAACATGTAAGGCATCCAGAGCACGTCACCGTTGACTGTCAACCGGGAAGTCAGATCCCACTCAATGCCGACGTTTGGCGTTCCAGCTAGGATAAGCGGCAGATTCGTCTTTATCTCCTGGCTTGATACGGTGCTCGTACCGATGAAGAACATCGCTGCCAGTAATGTCAGTAATAGCTTGCTTCTTTTCATCATCTGTTGCTTAGTTTTCTATGTATGATGTTTTTTGTTGTGGGGTTCGTGTCGGGAACGTCGTGTCAACTCCGCCGTCGTAGCCTCCTGTTACCTCGCCTTCCCAAGGTTTCAATGATATTCCAACTGCAAGGAATCCCGAGATGTGGAAACATGCTAACTGATTGGGTTGCAGAACACCGTCCCATGGGGTGCCGTCGGGCAAAGTCCCATAGTCAAAGTCGTCATTCTCACCGATGGGGTACGTGCGCCCTATCAGATTCATTGAACTGTCATAATAGTAGATGTCAAGGTTGACTTTTTCCCTGGCGGAATCATATATTGTGGAATCGGCGTAGTGCACTCCCGGCGAGGCAAAGACCGGCATGACCGGTATCACTTTCAGTGTGTCTTGCACTGTCGGAGTGTACAATCCGTCTACTGTTACCCACCCGTCTGTTTTGCGGCGGTAGATGCCGTCGAAGTATATGTGCGTGCCTGTATAATAACTTGCCTTGATGTATTGCACGTTGTCAGGCAACCCGCTGAACGAGCAGTATAACCCTGCCTTATACTCTGTCGAGTCGTTAAGGTTTGCCGTGCGCACTAACATTGAGTCCGGATAGTTTAGGGGGTATGCTGTTATGTTGTCGAGCAGGACCATGCGCACGTCGCTGCCGGCGTAATACATTTGGCCGTCGTTGTCGGCCTTCGGTTCGCCGATGTAGGATTCAACGAAACTCCCTATGTTGTAATCGCTGTTGGGATCGACATTAGCGAAGCAGCTCACGCGGTAGCCCTCGCCTATCGGCACTTTGAAACTTATGATGCCATCAGTGGCATAGAAGCCGAAAGGTGCCTCGAGGAGGGGTAATGACCCTTGCAGCACACCCGACGCATCGTGCACTGTAACCAAGACGTTATCTATCTCTTGTGAGACGATTTGGGGGATGTAGATACGCAGGTTGCTTTCGTCCACAAAATAGTCGTAGGTACAGGACCACATTGTCACAATGGCGGTGACGGCCAATGCCAGCCGCCGCAAAAGCGTATTTTGTGGATTATTCGTTTTCATGATTTATTGCCTTTTAAGTGTCCTGTCGGATTGTTGTTTTGTTCTTGTGTGTTAAATGCCTCAGGGTTGCATGCCGCTTCAGCGTGAGATTTATTCATGAGTGGGGAACCCACACTCCCCACTCATGAAAGTTGATGTTTTAGAGTGACATATCTACTTCAACCAATTCTTCCCAGTCTAGGAGCGATACGGTTACTTCTATGTTGCCGTATGTTCCTGGGTCTTCTATCGGGCCAAGTTCACCTTTGTTTGCGAGTTGCACGTTAGCCACTACAATGTTATTAGCTGGCATCTCGGCCTTTATGTTACCCTGCCAGTAAACCAAGGTGCCTTGTTCTACAGTAGAAGTGCTGCCTGAGGGGGTATAGTCGCTGGTATTTGTAAACCCTACTACCACCACGTTGATCTGTTCGCTGGATTCGGTTGTGCTTCCGGTCGGCCATATCAGCGCATCGCTAAAGCATGAGTATGGGGTTGCGAGGATCGTGGAATTTCCAGTGTAACCAGTGCTTGTAGTTGGTTCGGTAGTAGAGAATTCACCCATGTAAGTCGCAAATTCTGAATTGCTGCCCCAAGTGGCTGGGAAAGTGTAAGATGTCACCAACCTACGCAGCAGCACGTATGTAGGAGTAACCTTGGCGTTTTCTGCCTCCACCGTGTTGTCAATCCTCACGCGCACGAGTGCCTCAATGCGTGCGATAGACAGACTTACGGATGTCGTTTCACCATCGCTAACTGTTATGTCTGATGTTGAACCAACGAAGTAGTTCGGTGCTGCATCGTAGAAAGTGTGTTCACTTTCGAACTCCACGCGCGAGTCAAGATTTTGCCCTGATGATAATGATAATGGCAGGGTTGTGTATAGGCTTCCTACATAGCTGGCGACATCGAAGCTCTGTCCAGGGATGCCAGCGTAGCCATATCCATTAGCCTGGGTGTCTGTCGTCTTGTAGTTAGCCAGCATGTAAACTGTGTAACCAGAACCTGTCGCTACGTTAGAAATTGTAACTTCTTGTGCCGCTGTACCAGTAGCATTCGCGATTTGGTCAGTAACGTCCTTCGCCGCTTTGATGTAGTTATCGGAACCTACCACTACTATTGCCAATGACTGGATATCACTCCATGTCGTCGTCGGCACGTTATAGTCATTTGGATCGGCTTTGCCCGATACCGACGATGCGAACTCGAACGTCACTTTCACTTCACCATAGGTTTCTTCTCCGGTTTGTACAACCTGTGAGTTGTCACATGATGCTACAGCTGTTGCAATTAATGCTGCTGCTGCAATAAAACTTAAATTCTTCATTTTTTTGTTTTTTAGCAGTTTGTTTATTAAAAGTATCTCTCAATCTGTCTTGAAACATTATGCCTTAATACACGTAGTCGTCCTTTATCGGCAGTATGCAGCGCCCATTATTATGGGTTGGACTCCAAGTAGGTGACATTTCGATGTATGGTATGTCAGCACTAATGGTTGTGTCAGAGCCATTGTATTCGTACACGAGGAATATCACATTGGGTGTAACTTGGGTAGAGCTTATTTCTATCATTGCCGTCGTTCCGAGCGTCACCTGCTTCGTCACGCTGTCGTCGTACCTGGCTCCGTTGTTGTTATTACCATTATTGCGGTAGCTCACTGAGCGTAACGAAACTATTGAGCCGTTGATATCGGACAGGTAGAGATACGAAGCATCAGAACTTAGTATGTTCAACGAGGTTCGGGACGATGACGGTTCTGAAGTTGCAAATGCCGTGAATGCACCCACCGGCGGCACACAGAAGCCTGGAGGCGAGGGGTCGTAGACTGTCTTTTTTACCGCTGTCTCGTCAGGAACGTGACTAGAAGAAGTGAATTGACCGGTGACAGAACCCAAGTTGTTGTTCCACGCGTTGGTGTAGTTGGGGAATAATGACGATGTGTTGAATACCCAAGGCTGCGACGTCAATGCTTGGTAGGTAGTCATTGAAGTAGCATAGGTCGTCCCTGGAGCGGTGCTGTTAGTTGGCCACACGTAAGTTCCGTACATTTGTTTGGTGACGGGGGTTCCGCTGGTTTCATTGAAACCTGGCATCGGGTCCTTGCGCCCAGGCTGGTAGTAGCAGTTGTCACCCACCCCTGCCACTTGTGGCTGTTGGAACACCTGCACACGGCGGTATTCCATGTCCGAGTCCACTGGCCTGATGAGGAAATATGCAGTGCGTTCGCCAGCTCCTGCTTCTGCCGGATCGCAAGCACCGAGGTACTTTCTCATGAATTGGTAGACATTGTTGGAGTAGTTGGTTACCTCAATCGTGCCATTCGAGCTGCCCGAAGTGTAGGGGTTATACTGCGTCACCCATATATGCCAGCTCCAGACTACAGTGTTGTTTATCGTCAAGCCTATCACCGCGTTGCCCTCAGACAAGGCATTTGCGTTGACTGTGAAATTGCACATATAATATCCGTAGGTGCCGCTTTGAGGATTTTGTGTCACCGTGACGAGGCCTTCCACGTCCTGCCACAACACCGAAAGTCTGCCTGACGAGGCATTGGATATTGCCGCTCCACTTATAGTGTTGCCTCTTCCGTCAACGAAACTTGTCAACAGATTCGAGCCGCTGCTTGGCGCGGTGTAGGCGTTGCTGTTAGTGCTGCCGTTCCTTATGGTGTTGCCATAGACAAGCGGGAAAGTGTAATTCCCGGCAGCGTTTACGATGTAGCAGTTCGCCGTTTCCCTCTGCCCGGTGAAGTTCTCGGTTGAGAGGTCTATGCGTTGCGACACTGCTGTTTCAAACGCGGTTGTGCCACTCATCGCTGACACTTTTAATTGGTTTTGGCCCGTTGACGTATCTATGCCCCACGACACCCAAGAGTATGTCGTGCCATCGGCTTCCCAATTACCGTTAACCGGGACAGCCTCAACATCCACCAGCACGGCAACACCATTGTTCTCCGGCCAGTAGGCTTCTGTGGTAAAAAAGCTGCTGCCGCCGGCATATGTGAATGTGTAATAGCCATCCAAGGTTAATTCCGCACCTCCAACCGTGACGTAGCGCACGAGGCCCTCGCTTACGCCTGACGCGGTGCTTGTATTCTGTGCTATGCGCAGGTAAGCACCGGTGAAGTCGCTGCTAAGCGCTATGCCCACCACATTCTCCGACGACGGGTCGATGTCGAAAGTATTGCCGTAGTATGCTGTACCGTCAAGGTAGAGCACCGCAGTGTTTGAGTCGACCGTGGTGGCTGATGTGCTTTGCGCGTTTACAAGAGTCACCGTGTAGCCATAGCTTGCCGGCCCAGCGGTAATGGTCAGCATATTATCGTAAGTTCCTTCTTCTAACGTGCCCCTCATGCCGAGCGTGCGGGTATGGTTTATCTCAATCTCACCCCAAGGCACATCGACGTTAATCGCCTCATCGTCCCATGCAACTACCTCCAAGTCGCTGTTCACCGCGTCTGCCGTGCCGTCTATAGACTGCACCAATACCGATAATATATATATGGTGTTTCGCGTCGTGGTGTAGGTGTCTTCCGAATTGGTGATGTAGCATTCATGGGTTACCGTCTGCGATGTTCCCGCCGTGGAGTCGCTTACCTTCATCGAAACGGTGACTTTCACGGCGTTGCTCTCTTCTGTTGAGGTGTTGGGGTGCATGTACAGCGAGTCCACCACTGTGCCGCTCACCCACGAGTTGTCGCCGTCAAGTTCCATGCGGAGGTCACCGTCTGATGCCGTGCGGGTGATGTTCCTGCTCACGTTGCTTTCATTGAACGTGTCTGCCGGATCCTCGTCGGTATCCGCCACCGTCGCCGAGATGTCAGGCATGTTTTCTACTTTCACGGTGATGCTTGACTCGTCGATTTCAAGTGTTGACATTGCGGCTGGGTCAATGCCAACCTTCACGCGCAGCTTGGCCACTTGACGGCTCAGGCTTACGCTCGCCACCCATGAGCCGCCGCCTTGGTCACTGAAGACGCCGGATCCCGCGAAGAACAGGGGCTCCAGGTTCCCGTCGCCATCCCAGAAATCGTCCTCGCTGGTTATTTCACTTGGGGCAGTGCTGCTGTTGGCGTAGACTACGGCCATCAGGCTCAAGTCTCCTGAAGAAAGGCTGCCCTCGTTAACCGCCACGCCCTCGATGGATATGGCGTGCGACTTTGCCGTGGAGAAGTCGGGAACATCGTTGCCCGTGATTGCCCAAGTGTCACCGAGTTTCGACCATTCAGACGCCCCAGTTGCCTTGGTATAGAAAGTTATGTACAATGCCTCGATGAGGTTCTCCTCGTCACTGCCTTGCTCCGTACCTGCACGTGTTGAAGTTTTTGTCGATACTCCTTCGGGTACTTCAATCATGACCGTCAGTCCCGGGCTTAAGAGAGTGCCAATGGACAACTCGTCGCGGATGCAACCCGTAAGCCCAATCATCGCCAATACAATCGCGATGAACAGAAATGAACCACTCTTTCCTCGCATTTTTATCATGTTTAGGGGATGCTAAGATACAACAGGTTTTATAACATGCAAAAATATTAGCAGTTTTTTTTTTTTTATTTATCCCATTTCTTAATTTTTCTTAATCAAGTCCAAACAACTGCGCATAATTATTTTCCAGGCATGAAAGTTGGGGAAATAGCAGCCAGGCAGGCTATCAAATCATAATAATTTTACTACTAATGTTGTTAAACGCAACACCTACTCTAAACTTTTGATGCAAAATGGGTTGCCCCAGGCACGTACGGCGGCTTGTTCCTGTGCCTTTGTTGGTTTTGTTGCATAACTTGCTAACTTTGCGGTGCGGAGGCGCATTGCTTGCCTCCGCGAAGAGCATTGATTATGAGAGTCAGCGAACTGTTAAGGAGCAGCGGCCCGGCGTCGTTCTCGTTCGAGATACTACCCCCTCTCAAGGGCAGCAGCATAGAGAGGGTTTACAACGAGGTTGACCGCCTTCGCGAGTTCGGCCCGCGCTATATCAACATCACCACGCACAGCAGCGAGTGCGTATACCGCGACATGGGGGGCGGCGTTTACCGTTGCGAGCGCCTCCGCCGGCGGCCCGGCACTGTCGCCGTCGCCGCTGCGGTGCAGAACAAGTATTCCATACCCGTGGTGCCGCACATCCTTTGCAGCGGCTTCACGCGTGAGGAGACGGAATACGTGCTTATCGACCTTCAGTTCCTCGGCATATACGACCTACTTGCTCTGCGTGGAGACAAGGTGCGGCACGAGAAAACTTTCCAAGCCGAGGAGGGCGGCAACGCCCATGCCATAGACTTGATAGGGCAGATAAACGATTTCAACCGCGGCATGTTCGCCGACGGCACTCCCCTAAAGCATTCCGGCGATGAGTTCAGCTACGGGGTGGCCTGCTATCCCGAGAAGCACGAGGAGGCTCCTAACATCGAGAGCGACCTCTACTGGCTCAAGCGCAAGGTCGAGGCAGGGGCAGGTTATGCCGTCACGCAGATGTTTTTCGACAACCGGAAGTACTTCGAATTCGTCGAGCGCGCCCGCGCCGAGGGGATAAGCATCCCTATAGTGCCGGGCATCAAGCCCTTGAACAAGAAGTCGCAGCTGTCAGTCATCCCCCGCGCTTTCAAGGTCGACTTGCCGGTAGACCTGTCGCGCGCCTTGGAGCAGTGCAAGGACGATGCAGCTGCCGCACAGGTCGGCGTTGAGTGGTGCGTTTCGCAGTGCCGGGAACTGCTCTCGGCCGGTGTCCCGGGCTTGCATTTCTACTCCTACTCTGCCGTGGAAAGCGTTTACAAGGTAGCCAAACAAATCTATTGAGCGATGTATTTCAGGGATGTCATAGGCCAGGACACCGTCAAACAAGCGCTTCTTGCGCAATGTTCGGCGGGGCGTGTTCCACATGCCTTGCTGTTCAGCGGCCCCGCCGGGTGCGGCAAGCTGCCCATGGCCTTGGCTTTGGCGCGTTACCTGCTTTGCTCCAATCCCGGAGCCGGCGACGCTTGCGGGCATTGCCGGGCTTGCAAGATGATAGACAACAGTTATGAGCATCCTGATTTGCATTTCGCTTTCCCCATAGTCAAGAAGGGCAGTTCCGCTCCCCGTTGCGATGATTACCTCCGGCAATGGAACGCTTTCATCTCGTCACGCCCCTATTTCTTGCCAGAGGAATGGTTTGACGAGATAAAGGCCGGCAACTCCCAGCCTATCATCTATGCCAACGAGAGCGACGAGATAATCCGCAAGATGTCATTCAAGTCGGCCATGGGCGGTTACAAACTGCTTGTGGTCTGGTTGCCCGAGAAAATGCACCTGTCATGCGCCAACAAACTGCTCAAGTTGTTTGAAGAACCCCAAGGGGCGGCGTGCATCATCATGGTAACGGATGACAAGGCTTCAGTGCTTGGCACTATTGCAAGCCGGGCTCAGGAGGTAATTTTCAAGGGGATTGAGGCCACCGACATGGTCCGCGCGCTTGAGCAAGGCTACGGTTTGGATGCTGATGCAGCTGCTGAGGTGGCGGAACGCAGCGGCGGCAGTTTCGCCAAATGCATCAAGGCTATCGAGGCAAGCAACGCTTCGGGCTTCATGTTCGACAACTTCGTAAGGCTGATGCGGTTGTCGTATTCGCGTGACGTGAGGGAATTGAAGGCTTGGAGCGATTCAATGTCCGAGCTTGGGCGTGAAAGGCAAAAGGCGTTCTTTGAATATTCCCAAAGGATGCTCCGCGAGAACTTCATCCATAACTTCCACATCGCAGGGCTTTGCGCGATGGATGAGCGCGAGAGCGCATTCGCCTCTCGTTTCGCTCCCTTCATCAACGAGCGCAATGTGGTTTCGATAATGCAAAAGATGTCAGATGCAGCCTCAGGCATCGAGGGCAACGTCAACGCCAAGATGGTGTTCTTCGACTTCGCCCTGAAAATGATAGTAGAGATTGCCGTCAAGGGGGCAAGGCGGTGACAGGTTATTAATATGGTAAAATTACGCGGCATCCGCCCGCAGGCGGGCTGCAAGATTATAAAAACAGATTAAACATGGAATTCAAGGTTAAAGGATATGCCCGGCATGACAGCAAGCTGCACGTCTACGATTGGCTTGCCGATGTTCCGGGAAACGACAAGGACTGCGACCTCGTCGAGGTGCAGTTCAAGAACACCCGCAAGGGTTATTACCGCAACAGCAACGGTCTGGAATTGGCAAAGGGCGACATTGTGGCAGTCGAGGCCTCTCCCGGCCATGACATAGGCACGGTGACACTCACCGGCAGGCTTGTGCCATTGCAGATGCGCAAGGCTTGCTGCAAGAAGGACATGGAGATAAAGCGTGTTTACCGCAAGGCTAAGCCCGTTGACATGGAGAAGTACAATGAAGCCAAGTCGCGTGAACATCCCACGATGATCAAGTCACGGCAGATAGCCGCATCTCTCAACCTCGAGATGAAGATAGGCGATGTAGAATACCAAGGCGATTGCAACAAGGCCATCTTCTACTATATTGCCGACGGGCGCGTGGACTTCCGCCAGCTCATCAAGGTACTTGCCGAGACGTTCAGGGTACGCATCGAGATGAAGCAAATAGGCGCCCGCCAAGAGGCTGGACGCATTGGCGGAATAGGCCCCTGCGGACGGGAACTCTGCTGCGCGGCGTGGATGGGCAACTTCGTGTCGGTTTCGACTTCAGCGGCGCGCCATCAGGACTTGTCGTTGAACCCTCTCAAGCTCGCCGGGCAATGCGCCAAGCTGAAGTGTTGCCTGAACTATGAAGTCGATTCATACGTTGAGGCCGGCAAGCGGATTCCATCAAAGGACATAGTCCTCGAGACGCAGGATGCGAGCTATTTCTTCTTCAAGGCCGATATACTACAAGGGCGCGTCACCTACTCGACCGACAAGACTATAGCTGCAAACCTCGTGACTATCTCCACGAAGAGAGCCATAGAGGTCATCGCCCTGAACAAACACGGTGCCAAGCCAGCCAATCTTGACGATGGAGAGCCTTCGGCAGCAGCGACGCACACGTCTGACCTTCTTGAACAGGAAAGCGTTGAACGTTTCGACAACAAGAGGCGCGACTCGAAGAGGAACAAGCAAAAAAAATCACGCCCAGCCCGCCAAGGAGCAGTACGCGACGCTAAAGGCAGCCAACAGAATACAGCCGAAGCACAGCGGCATGAAGGGGAAGAAGCCAACGCAAGGCAAGGCAACCGGCAACAACAGTGGCGTTCCGGCAAAAGGCGTGAGGGACGCGGACGGCAAAACAGGAATGCGAAGAACAATGCAGGAGGTAACAATGCCCCGGCAGGCAAGCAGCCAAAGAACAGTTAAGAGGCGCGATGGCGTAACACTCCGCCGTGCCGTAGCGTTCATGCGGGCGTGTTTAGTGTGCATGGCGTTGCTGGCTTTCGTGTCGTCATGCTCGAGAGGAGGCAAGGTCTACCATCATTATGTCAAGATAGCCGACGAGGGGTGGGAGTCGGGGTCTTTCGTGGTTTTCTCTTTCGAGCTTGACAGCACCGTCAACGACATTGACCTCGACGTAGGGCTGAGAATCAATAACAACTATGCATACGCCAATATATGGCTTGAGTTTACGATGCAGCTTCCAGGGTACGACGAGCTTATAGTCGACACCTTGTTTGTCCGCACCGTATACAACGACTGGCGGCGTTTCAGGACGTTCACTGCCGGGCTTTACTCGGTGTCAGTACCTTTCAGGACTGTCAAAGCGCCTGGCCATGGCGTTGCAGAGATAAGAGTCCGTCACTTGATGGATGCCCCTATGCTGGCTGGAGTCAACGATGTCGGTTTGGAGATTAGGCGCAGCCGTGCCGAATGAGTCTTGGCACTTGCCGTGCAACGCATTGCAGTGCCGGAATGGTTGATTTTTGCTTATCTTTGCCCAGTGCATAAACAACAGACTTTGATTTATGAAACATCTTTTGATGCCGCTTTTGCTTGTTGCGTCAATAGCATTGGCGTGCGGCAATTCGAAGTCCAAGCAACAGGACGGCGAGCAAGCGGGCGCGGAAAATGTCACCGTGCCGGTGTTTGATGCCGACAGTGCCTATTTCTATGTCAAATCGCAAGTCGATTTCGGCCCCCGCGTGCCTGGGAGCAGCGGGCATAAGGCCTGCGCCGATTGGCTCACCGGCAAGATGTCGTCTTTCGGGGCCGTGGTCAATGTCCAGAAGGCACAATTGCAGCGTTATGACGGCGAATTGCTTGACATTGCCAACATCATAGCCAGCTTTGACCCCGACAACATGAAACGCGTCATGCTGTGCGCGCATTGGGACTCGCGCCCTTGGGCCGACAACGATGACGATGAGGCCAATTGGAAGAAACCGGTGCTTGGTGCCAACGATGGGGCATCGGGCGTGGGCGTGCTGCTTGAAATAGCCCGGTTGGTAGCGGCAGAAAAGCCCAAGGTGGGCATTGACATAATCTTCTTCGATGCTGAGGACAGCGGCACTCCGCGTTTCGACTTGCAAAACTACGATGAATTGTCATGGTGCTTAGGGTCGCAGTACTGGTCACTGAACCCGCACAAGCAAGGCTATTCGGCGCGTTACGGTCTGCTGCTTGACATGGTGGGCGCCAAGGATGCAGTGTTCTACCGCGAAGGGTACTCTCACAACTATGCCAGCTCTGTGGTTGACAAGGTGTGGAACAAAGCCTTCGAGTTGGGCTACGGGCATCTGTTCATCAACGAGATAGCGACCTACGTCAATGACGACCATGTGCCGGTGAACGAGATAGCGCGCATCCCCTGCATAGACATAATACACAACAATCCGGCAGCCACGGGGTTTGGCGACTTCTGGCACACGGTGAACGATGACAT
>CAZWPW010000015.1:6374-19511 GCA_964635525.1 uncultured Bacteroidaceae bacterium | reverse complement strand
GTTATCGATAGTGGGGACAGTAGTCCTTAACGTTATCTATTCAGAAAAGTAACACTATGACAATTAATGAAAAGCAAGACGAAATAATCGAGGAGTTTGGACAAGTCGACGATTGGATGGACAAGTACCAAATGCTCATTGACCTCGGCGCGAAACAGAAGCCGTTAGATCCCATCTACAAGACAAACGACAATTTGATTGACGGCTGCCAAAGCAAGGTTTGGCTGCATGCCGAGATGCGCGACGGCAAGTTGCATTTCGAAGCCGAAAGCGATGCGTTGATAGTCAAAGGCATTGCTGCCCTGCTGGTTCGAGTGTTGTCAGGCCATGAGCCTGCTGAGATATTAGGCAGCGACCTCTATTTCATTGACAAGATAGGCCTGCATGAACACCTCTCGCCAACGCGCAGCAATGGTTTGTTGGCCATGATCAAGCAGATGCGCCTATATGCGCTTGCAGCAAATCGATGATGCTATCGAACGCAAGCTGAGAAATATGTGCGGCTGAAGCCTGCGGCATGTCACTTGTGTTCGGCGGGCTTTGCGTTTTTGCCTTTCGGCATTTTTTTCGTGTGCCTTTTGTTGAACTCTTCGTATGTGCGTTTCCATCTGTTGTGGCTCCACAGCCAGTATTGCGGTGCCTGCATGATAGATTGCTCAAGCAGTTCGGCATATTTGACGGTCAGCTCATAGTTCCCGAAATCCTTTGGCGTGTCTGTGATTTTAACGAACTGGGCGTTGTAGTATCCTCTTTTGATCCTTTTCACATCTACATAAAACACAGCTGCGTCCGCCATTTTCGCTAAGCTCTCCGCCCCGACGAAAAACGAGGTCTTGTGGTTGAGGAAGTCAGTCCACATATTTATGTTATCCCAGTTGGGCGCTTGGTCAGAGATGAAGCCTATGACGAATTTCATCTTGTTTACCTTGCATTTCACCAAGTACCTTATTGCCGAGAACATTTCTATGTTTTGCGATTCGAACCTGTTTCGCATGCAATAGAACAGCATGTCGAAGGTGTTGTTCTCAAGTTTGTGGTAGATATGACCACGCACGGTGTCATCGGCTTTGGTGACTTGCAGCGGCAGCGACGACACCCATTCCCAGTTGCAGTAATGCCCCATGAGAAGTATGGAGCTTTTGCCCTCGGCAAGGTATTTGTTGATTTGCTCCACTCCGCTGAAAACCATCCTGCGCCTTATCTCTTTCTCGCTTATTGAGAAATATTTTATCGTTTCGACCAGATAGTCGCAGAAGTAACGGTAGTAGTCTTTTTCTATGCGCCTCAACTCGCCTTCACTTTTGCCTGGAAAAGCCTCTGCTATGTTTTTATGCACGACTTTCTTGCGGTATCCGAAGACATAGTAAACAGGGAAATAAAGCAGGTCGGAGAAGAAATACAGCAACTTCAATGGCAATAGTGAGAACACATACCATAGTGCAAAAATCAAATAATAGCCGATGCTCTTTTTCATCATGCAGCACATTGCCCTCTGCCACGTTAGCGTGTTGGGAACAGTGTCTCAAAACTTGGCGGGAGAATTGGCAGCGAAATAACGAAAAAAAAGCGTTATTTGCAAAAGCATGCCAAGGCTGAGCTTGCGCGTTGCATAACAGCGTGCAGCAGCCTCTTGCCAACGAACAGCAAGCAGCTATGAGAATAGGATTCGATGCCAAACGTGCGGCGCAAAACAGGACGGGGTTAGGTAATTACAGCCGCTTTGTAATAAACATGATGCTTGAGAACCGCCCTGAAGATGAGTACCTCCTGTACATCCCCTCGCCGAGGAAGAACGAGTTCATCGTTTCCCTGCCTTCCAATGCGCGCATTGCCACGCCTGATGGGGCATGGAAAGCATTCCCGTCGTTATGGAGGTCGGCCGGCATTGCTTCGTCGCTTTCTATCGACGGCATTGGCTTGTACCACGGCTTGAGCAACGAACTGCCATTGGGCATTTCAAAGTTGAAGTTTACAAGGAGCGTTGTAACAATCCACGATTTGATATTTCTCCGTTACCCGTCATATTACAAGAAAATAGACCGTTGCATATACAATTTCAAGTTCCGCAAGGCTTGTGCCGATGCCGACAGGGTCATAGCGGTAAGCCAATGCACCAAACGCGACGTGATGTCCTTTTACGGAATAGCTGAAAACAAGATTGATGTCGTCTACCAAGGCTGCGACAAGGCTTTCGCTGCAATGGTTGATGACGAGCGCAAGGCGGCGGTTGCGCGCAGCTATGGCTTGCCGTCGAATTACATCCTTTATGTCGGCAGCATCGAGGAGCGCAAGAACCTGATGTTGCTCGCCAAATCGATGTTGTTTTCAAAGCATCGTTTCCATGTCGTTGCCGTAGGCAAGCGCACGCGCTATGCCGATGAAGTGCAGTCATGGCTTAGCCGTCATGGACTTTCCAGCAGGCTGACCATGCTTCACGGCGTGCCTTTCGCCGATCTGCCCGCAATCTACCAAATGGCAGATGTGTTTGTCTACCCGTCGCGTTACGAGGGTTTCGGCATACCCTTGCTTGAAGCATTGAACAGCAGGATTCCCGTCATTGGTGCTACCGGTTCATGCCTTGAGGAGGCAGGCGGCCCCAGTTCACTCTATGTCGATCCCGACGACCCTGAGATGCTTGCTTCCAACATCGACATAGTTCTGGACGACAGCCAGCTTCGCGCATCTATGGTGGAAGGAGGGCTGCTCCATGCATCGAAGTTTGTGGAAAAGGAACTCTTGGGCGGATTGCTTCAAACCTACGCCAGAGCCATGCAACATTAGCTGCCCGGCAATTTAGGTTATCATGCCTTTACATTGAACTTTGTGTTTCACTATATTTGCAACCAGTTTGGCAAACGAGATACATCATGGAATACAAGTTCAGGGAGATAGAGGGCAAGTGGAGGCAACGCTGGCAGGAGAATGAAACCTACAAAGTAGTTGAAGACCCCTCGAAAAAGAAATTCTACGTCCTTAACATGTTCCCCTACCCATCGGGTGCGGGCTTGCACGTCGGGCATCCTTTGGGATACATAGCCTCTGACATTTATGCCCGCTACAAGCGGCAGAAAGGCTACAACGTTTTGAACCCGATGGGATATGACGCATACGGTCTTCCCGCCGAGCAATATGCCATACAAACCGGACAGCACCCGGCCATTACCACTGAACAGAACATCGCCCGCTACCGCGAGCAGCTCGACAAGATAGGGTTCTCTTTCGACTGGAGCCGCGAAGTGCGTACTTGCGACCCGTCATACTACAAGTGGACGCAATGGGCTTTCATCAAGATGTTCCATCACTACTATGACAACGATGCGTGTAAGGCACTCCCCATACAGGCTTTGGTAGAGCGTTTTGAGGCCAACGGCACACAGGGGCTGAACGCGGCTTGCTCCGAAGATTTGTCATTCACGGCAGAGCAATGGCATGCCATGAGCGAAACCGAAAAACAAACGGTGTTGATGAACTACCGCATAGCCTACCTTGGCGATACCGTTGTGAACTGGTGCGCCAAATTAGGGACGGTGTTGGCAAACGACGAGGTTATTGACGGCGTTTCGGCACGTGGCGGCTATCCTGTCGTCCAACGCGTGATGAAACAATGGTGTTTGCGTGTTTCTGCCTACGCGCAGCGGTTGCTTGACGGGCTTGAAACGATAGACTGGACCGATTCTCTGAAAGAGACGCAACGCAATTGGATAGGCCGCTCGGAAGGGGCAGAGCTGCAATTCAAAGTGAAGGGCAGCGACAAGTCGTTCACAATATTCACCACACGGGCAGACACGGTTTTCGGTGTTACTTTCATGGTATTGGCACCTGAAAGCGAGCTTGTCCCTGAACTGACCACCGATGAACACAAGGATGAAGTATCCGCCTACGTTGAGGCTGCCAAGAAACGCACCGAACGCGACCGCATCAGCGACCGCAAGGTGACAGGCGTTTTCACTGGTGCTTACGCTGAAAACCCGTTGACCGGCGAAGCCGTGCCGGTGTGGGTCAGCGACTATGTCCTCGCAGGTTACGGGACGGGGGCGATAATGGCAGTGCCAGCACACGACAGCCGCGACTATGCCTTCGCCAAGCATTTCGGCCTTGAGATACGCCCGCTCATCGAAGGGTGCGACGTGAGTGAATCGAGCTTCGATGCCAAGCAAGGGCGCATGGTCAACTCGCCCATGCCATGCTTTGCCAAAGAAGGAGGCCTTGTGCTGAACGGGCTTGAGGTGAACGATGCAATAGAAAAGACAAAACAATATATAAAAGACAACGGCTTGGGGCGCATCAAGGTCAACTACCGTTTGCGCGATGCAATATTTTCGAGGCAAAGGTATTGGGGAGAACCATTCCCGATATATTACAAGGACGGAATGCCCTTCACCTTAGACGAAAGCCTTTTGCCGCTCGAGCTGCCTGAAGTCGACAAGTTCCTCCCCACCGAAAGCGGAGAACCTCCGTTAGGGCGGGCTAAAGACTGGAAAACACCCGAAGGGTATCCGTTGGAACTCAACACAATGCCTGGCTTCGCCGGCTCATCGGCATATTATTTGCGATACATGGACCCGCACAACGGCAATGAACTGGTTTCACAACAGGCCAATGCCTACTGGGAAAATGTAGACCTCTACGTCGGAGGCACAGAGCATGCAACAGGGCATTTGATTTATTCGCGTTTCTGGAACAAGTTCCTCTTTGACATCGGGGTTGTCGTCAAGGACGAGCCATTCAAGAAACTTGTAAACCAAGGGATGATACAAGGACGCAGCAACTTCGTATACAGGATAAAAGACACCAACACGTTCGTATCGGCAGGATTGAAAGAGCAATATGACGTCACGCCATTGCATGTTGACGTGAACATAGTTTCAAATGACATCCTTGACCTCGAGGCATTCAAGGCATGGCGACCGGAATATGCCAATGCCGAGTTCATACTTGAGGACGGGAAATATGTTTGCGGATGGGCAGTAGAGAAGATGAGCAAATCAATGTACAACGTGGTCAACCCCGACATGATAATCGACAAATACGGAGCAGACACTTTGAGGATGTACGAAATGTTCCTCGGTCCTGTAGAGCAGTCTAAACCATGGGATACCAACGGCATCGACGGCGTGCATCGTTTCCTGCGCAAGTTCTGGTCGCTCTTCCATGGCGGCAAAGGCAATTTTGCTACTGATGACGACAAAGCAACGCCCGAGGAACTCAAGTCTTTGCACAAGCTGATAAAGAAAGTGACAACCGACATTGAGAAATTCTCCTACAACACCTCGGTGGCGGCATTCATGATATGCGTAAACGAACTCACCTCGCTAAAATGCCGGAAGAAAGAGATACTGGAACCATTAGTAATCCTGATAGCACCCTTCGCGCCGCACATAGCCGAGGAACTGTGGGAGAAGCTCGGACACGCAACGACGGTTTGCGACGCGCAATGGCCCGATTGGGATGAAAACCACCTCAAAGAGGATATGGTGAATTACGCCATATCGTTCAACGGGAAAGTACGCTACAATCTGCAATTCGCGGCAGACGCGGCAAACGAAGAGATTGAGAAAACTGTCCTCAGCCATGAGAACTCTATCAAACACCTTGAAGGCAAGACAGTCAAAAAGGTCATCATCGTCCCCAAAAAGATAGTCAATATCGTTGTCGCCTGACCCAGAAGCAGGCACTAACCGGGAATAAAGTATGGGCAACATAAAACCAATTACAAGGCAACACGCAATAGCTGAGGCCAAAGACTACCTGTTCATAACATTCGGGCTGATGCTATATTCGCTCGGATGGACAGGATTCCTCATTCCGAACAGGATAACCACCGGAGGAGTGACGGGCATATCGGCGATAATAGAATACTCAACCGGCATCCCGATGCAAAACACATACGTGCTTATTAACATCGTACTGCTGGCCTTTGCATTGTACTTCGTCGGCTGGAAATTTTGCGTGAAGACAATCTACGGGATTATCGTCCTCTACGCCCTGATCAACGTCATGCGCGTGTCAATAACCGACCGCTACGGCTCGCTCGTGGGCGACGAGCCTTTCATGGCCTGCATGATAGGCGCACTACTCTGCGGCGTGGGACTCGGAGTGGCGTTCACGCACAGCGGAAGCACAGGCGGCACCGACATCATTGCCGCCATAGTCAACAAATACAAAAACATCTCTTTCGGGCGAATGACAATGCTGTGCGACGTGTGCATCATATCCTCGTCGTCATTCATACCTGACTATACCGTGCAAAAAGTCATGTTCGCCTTTTGCACCCTCGTCATAATAGGCTTCTCGGTAGACTATGTGGTGAACACTGCCCGCTCGTCGGTACAATTCCTTATCCTTTCAAAGAGTTATGAGCAGATTGCCGATGCGGTGCTGCAACAAGTGCACAGGGGCGTGACGGTCATCGATGCCAAAGGATGGTACAGCAAAAGCGACGTGAAAATAGTTCTCGTTCTTGCCAAAAGGAGCGAATCGACAAACATATTCAGGCTCGTCAAAGCAATCGACCCGAACGCCTTCGTTTCGCAAAGCGCCGTAATTGGGGTCTTCGGGCAAGGGTTTGACAAGATGAAAGGCTGACTTCCTATCCTCAACACCATTCCGCAGCCGCTTGCTATTCGCAACAAATAATTAACTTTGTTGTGCATAACATTTCTCATTTGCCAGCTCATGAAACAAACATTGATGAATATCTTGCCTGTCGTGGTATCGTTAGCGATAATTGCTTTGGCGGCATTCATCTATTTCCGGTTCTACTTTGTTTATGCCGAAGGCATCAAAGCGGGTGAATTGAGCTACGTCGTACGCCAAGGGATAATTTTCAAAACATACGAAGGCAAATTGATACAGCAAAGCAACGGCAAGCAACCCCAAGAATTCGACTTCTCAGTACAGGACGAAGCCCTGGCAAGACACCTAATGCTCAAAGGAGGGCAAACCGTAGAGCTGCATTACAAGGAATATTTCTCACCGCTTTGGTGGAGAGGCAATTCTAAATTCATCGTCGACAGCATAGCAGGCCCACCCCCTGCCCGGCAACACTCACCTTGAGAAGCATGCAAAGCAGGAACGCAACACGAAGTACTCGCAGCCGGCGCATAGCTGCCGTGCAATTGGCACTGCCGCTTGCCTTCCTGATGTTTTGCACCAACCCAAAAGCCCAAGGACAAGAAAATGCCACGAAAGGAATATACCTCACACGCAGCAAGATGTACCGGGGGCAACCTATCCCAAGCGTGACGCTCAGGACAATTTACGTCTACCCGAAACTGCAATTCGCCAATTCAAATGAATATATGGCATACCTCAAGCTCGTGAGGGACGTAAAACGGGTTCTGCCAGTGGCGAAGATGATAAACAGGCTCATCATCGAAACATACGAGTATTCGCTCACCCTGCCCAATGACAAAGCACGGGCCAAACACATGAAGAAAGTAGAGAAAGGACTCAAAGAACAGTACAAGGCCGAAATGAAGAAACTGACATACTCGCAAGGGCAACTGCTCATAAAGCTGATATACCGGCAAAGCGACCAAACCTCGTATGACATAATAAAAGCATTCATGGGCTCGTTCAAGGCAGCATTCTACCAGCTCTTTGCGAAAACATTAGGCTCAAGCCTGAAGTTAACCTATGACCCGCAAGGCGAAGACAGAATGATAGAACGCATAGCAACGCTCGTCGAGAACGGACAGCTGTGAAACGCTTCCGCAACCAATGTTTTTAATATAATATCCGGAAAGATGCCTATTTTCATTTACTTTGCATCTGAAATGCAGCAAAGAGGAGGGTAATATATGGTTAAGCGTAACGATAAGAAATCTGGGTCAAAAACAAAATCAACGAAAAAAAAAGAACTCGCTAACAGGCTGCATGACCTGTTCGAAACCGAAAGAGGAAAGAGGATGCCGCTCAACGCAATATTCGCGGCACTGGGAATCAAAAGCTACCCTAAAAAACAGGTGTGCAAGGACATACTGCAAGACATGCTCAAAGAAGGCACCTTGACCCAGCCAGAGCCAGGAGTATACGTTTGCAAAGCGACAGGAAAAGAGATGACAGGAACATTCATGCGCTCCAGCAACGGAAAGAACTCTTTCATTCCAGACGACGGCAGCGAACCGGTCTTCATAGCCGAAAGGAACTCAGCGCATGCAATGAACAACGACAAGGTGAGAATCATCTGTTACGCCCGCAGGGGAGCGCAAACGCCGGAAGGAGAAGTAATAGAAATCATCAAACAAGCTAGCGAAACAATAGTCGGGACGCTCGAAGTGACACCAAAATACGCATTCCTCCTCACTGAAAGCAAAAACCTTGCAAACGACATATTCATCCCAATGGGTGACCTCAACGGAGGAAAGGACGGCGACAAAGTCATAGTCAAAATAACCGACTGGCCTAAGCAAGCAAAGAACCCAATAGGAAAAGTAATAGACATACTCGGAAGGGCAGGCGACAATGACGCAGAAATGCACGCCATACTCGCTGAATACGGATTGCCTTACGCATACCCCAAAGCCGTAGAAAAAGCAGCGGCAAAAATACCGGAAGCAATACCGCAAAAAGAAATAGAACGCAGGGAAGACTTCCGGAACACCCTCACATTCACCATTGACCCGCATGACGCTAAAGACTTCGACGATGCCATATCAATAAAAAAGCTCGGTGAATTAACCTGGGAAATAGGAGTGCACATAGCCGACGTGACATACTACGTCAAGGAAGGAAGCATCATCGACCAAGAAGCATACGAAAGAGCAACATCAATATACCTGGTAGACCGGACAATACCTATGCTGCCGGAACGATTGTGCAACCAACTATGCTCGCTAAGGCCCAACGAAGACAAAGTGGCTTTCTCTGTCATCTTCACAATGAACTCAAACGCCGATGTGCTATCGGCGCGGATAACAAGAACGGTAATCAACTCAAACCGAAGGTTCACATACGAAGAAGTGCAACAAACAATAGAAAGCGGGCAAGGGGAATACAAAGAGGAAATCGACACCCTCAACGCCATGGCAAAGCTCCTTAGGGAAAGGAGAATGGCTGACGGGGCAATAAACTTCGACAGGCATGAACTAAGGTTCGACATCGATGAGAATGGCAAGCCGGTAAGGGCATACGTCAAAACAGCAAAGGAGGCAAACAAACTCATCGAAGAATTCATGCTGCTCGCCAACAGAACAGTGGCGGAATTCGCAAGCCAAGCACCGAAAGGAAAGAAAGCCAAGGTGTTCCCGTACAGGATACACGACCTCCCGGATCCAGACAAACTGGGAGACCTATCAACATTCATAGCACGCTTCGGATACTCAATACGCACGGCAGGCAAAAAAACCGACATATCAAAGTCAATAAACCGGCTGCTCGACGAAGTGCAAGGCAAGAAAGAAGAAAACCTCATCGAAACAGTATCAATACGCGCCATGCAAAAAGCACGCTACTCAACCCACAACATAGGGCATTACGGGCTGGCATTCGACAACTATACGCACTTCACATCACCAATACGCCGATACCCCGACATGATGGTGCACCGCCTCCTGACACGGTACATGGACGGGGCAAGAAGCGTCAATGAAGCAAAATACGAAGACATGTGCAAGCATTGCTCAGCAATGGAACTGCTCGCAGCAAACGCCGAACGGGCATCAATAAAGTACAAGCAAGTAGAATTCATGCAACAGTACCTCGGAAAAGTCTTCGACGGAGTAATATCAGGCGTAACGGAATGGGGAATATACGTCGAACTCAATGAAAACAAATGCGAAGGACTGGTGCCAATGCGGGAACTTGACGACGATTACTATGAATTCGATGAGAAAAACTACCGCCTCGTAGGAAACAGGACAAAAAAAACATACTCGCTCGGCGACGCAATAACTGTGCGCGTGGCAAAAACAAACCTCGAGAAAAAACAACTCGATTTCGAACTGGCCGAATAAACCCCGCCACCACGCAAGGCCATACACCACACATAGCGCGACAACCCAAGAAACAAACGAAACACCTATGCCAAGCAAAACAATCAACATACGGTCGGTATGCGTATACTGCGCATCAAGCCCCAAAACAGGCAAATGCTATGAAGAGGCAGCAGCGCAACTCGGCGAAAGGCTGGCAAACGAAGGAATACAAATAATCAACGGGGCAGGAAAAACAGGGCTCATGCGGACGCTGTCAGATGCAGCACTGGCAAAAGGAGGCACGGTGACAGGAATCATACCGCAATTCATGGTAGAACAAGGATGGCACAATGAAAACCTAACGAAACTAATCGTCACCGGCACCATACATGAACGAAAGCAACTCATGGCCTCAATGTCAGACGCGGCAATAGCCCTTCCGGGAGGCTGCGGGACGATGGAAGAACTCCTCGAGATAATAACATGGAAACAATTGGGGCTGTATACCAAACCGGTAATCATGCTCAACATAGACTCCTTCTACGACCCGCTGATCGAAATGCTCGAACGAGCCATACAACAGCAATTCATGCGAGAGCAGCACCGCGCATTGTGGGCGGTGGCGGCAAACCCCGCACAAGCCCTTGACATACTGCGCCAAGCGCAGCCATGGAATCCTGAAACAAGAAAATTCGACGAGACATGAGCACGATGTCCGAACTTGTCAACATACCATTAGAAGACTCATTAGCCTCCGACCCCTTCGTGTCTACCATCTTCGCCCTGTCATTCACCATGCTCGCCGGAGTGCTCGCCTTCGGGAAACGCAAACTGCTGCAGCGAGGCATGAACTTCTTCGCTAACCGACAGCGGAGCACCCTCTTCTCCCTGCAACCCAAATTGGGCAACGCAATGGGAGCAATGGCAATATGCGTACTCATCGCCATGGCAGCACTTTGTGCCATGGCACTCTTCGGAGTGAAACCAACGCCCTCCCTCCCCACATGGCGGGCAGCAATGGCCTATTCATCGGTCATGGCGGCCTACCTCGTATTCAAATACGCCGCATACCGCTTCTCGTACTGGATGTTCTTTGACAAAGCTGCTGCTGCCAGGTGGATGGGCGACTACGCCACGCTGCTCGTGTTCAACAGCTTTGCATTCTTCTTCATAGCCTTGCTTGCAATCCATTTCAATATGTCACCCCAAGCACTGCAAGTCACGGCACTCGCTCTACTCGCCTTAGACAAATTGCTGATTATATATAAACAATCAGCGCAATTTATCAAAGCTAAAATTGGGTTGCTCATGTTTTTTTTGCAATTTTGCACTCTCGAAATAATGCCCTGTTTCATATCCTACAAGATGTTGCTGGAACTGAACATTATGTTTCTATAAAACGTCAAACTAATGGTAAATAGCATTTTGGTCTCACAACCCAAACCGGCATCAGAGAAGTCACCGTATTACGATATCGCAAAGAAGTACAAGGTCAAGATTGACTTCCACCCGTTCATAAAGATAGAACGGCTATCGGCCAAGGAGTTCAGGCAACAGAAAGTGTCTATCGACGGGCACACGGCAGTCTTGTTCAACTCAAGGCACGCTATAGACCATTTCTTCAACCTATGCGACGAACTCAGGGTCACAATACCCGAAACAATGAAGTATTTCTGCATCAGCGAAACCGTCGCGCTGTACATACAAAAATACGTGCAGTACCGCAAGCGCAAGATATTCTTCAGCACAACGGGCAAACTCGACGACTTGGCGCCGCTAATAGCCAAGCACCCCAACGAGAACTACCTCGTGCCAATATCGTCGGTGCATAACGACGAAATAAAGAACATGCTCGACGAGCTGAAAGTCAAGCACGACGAGGTAGTGATGTACCGCACAGTAAGCAATTCGTTCGACGGAATCGACCCTCAGGCTTACGACATGCTCGTGCTGTTCACCCCGGCAGGCGTCAATTCATTGAAAGACAACTTCCCCGGATACGTGCAAGGCATCAAGAAACTTGCCTGCTTCGGACCTTCTGTAGCCAAGGCTATAAA
Source organism: uncultured Bacteroidaceae bacterium (assembly GCA_964635525.1). Taxonomy (GTDB): domain Bacteria; phylum Bacteroidota; class Bacteroidia; order Bacteroidales; family Bacteroidaceae; genus Avibacteroides. Next base: position 7,537 of record CAZWPW010000015.1, on the reverse strand, counting down.
GGAATCCGGATTCCGTCTCGACCTCGAAGCACCGAGCACGAAGGCAACGTCAATGACGGCAGCTCTCGACATGTACCTCAAAGCCGAGAACAAGTAACAGCCTCCCCCGTAGCAGGAAGCATGCAATCAGCTGCATACCTCGCAAAACAGCGAATGGCGCAGCATGAGACCTAAGCCAAGCGAAAGCCCCGCACAAATGGCAGCATGCGGTCTTCACTTCGACAGGACAACATGAATAGGCCAAACAACTTCCTTTTGAGTTGCATTTTCTACTTAAATTATCGCGCCAAGGTTGGGTTATCCAGCCTTGGCGCAATAGTTCATTGTGCGGTTGCTCGCGCTTATTGCGCTGCCACTTTGATTGCTTCTCCACCTGCGGAAATTATGTATATCCCAGCCGAAGGCAGAGTGAAGCGCGAAGCTGTGGTCTTCAACACAAGCTGCCCGCTTACGGAGTAGACGCTAACCTGCGTGCCAGCCTCAACTGACAGTTCTACTTCCAAGCCGTTAACTATGACTTTCGAAGCCAGCGGTGCTGCAGAGTCAATGCCTGACCCGCCGCTCTCATTCATGCCTTGGATATTGAAGAACTCTTCCCAGTAGTCGGCTGCTTTGTAAGCATCAACCGAGTTGTCCGGCACGTAGACGGGGATGGACTTGCTCACAATAAGGAATGTGTTCTCGTAAATTGTCGGCGGCTCTTCAGCACGCACGGTCAGGGTCTCGATGTCGGTGCAAGCGCTGAACGCGTAGTCTCCGATGCTCGTGAGCGAACCCGGCAGGTCAACGGCCTTTAAGGAGCACCCGTTGAACGCATAGCTCCCTATGCTCGCCAGCGCAGTGCATTTAGACAGGTCAATGGAAGTGATGGAGGTGCACCAGAACGCATACGTCTCAATGCTCGTCAACAAAGTGCAGGTTGAGAGGTCGACGGAAGTGAGTTCGTAGCAATAGCCAAACGCAAACTCACTAATGGTCGTAAGCGCGGTGCATCCTGACAGATCGACAGAAGTGATGGAGGTGCACCAGAACGCATACCTCTCAATGCTCGTAAGCGCGGTGCAGGCAGAGAGGTCGACTGAGGCGAGCTTGGTGCACTCCGCAAACGCAAGGTCACCGATGCTCGTAAGCGCGGCGCATCCTGACAGATCGACAGAAGTGAG
>CAZWPW010000015.1:0-6274 GCA_964635525.1 uncultured Bacteroidaceae bacterium | reverse complement strand
CAAGGTCACCGATGCTCGTAAGCGCGGCGCATCCTGACAGATCGACAGAAGTGAGGGAGGTGCAACTGTTAAATGCATAGTTCCCTATGCTCGTAAGCGCGGTGCAGGCAGAGAGGTCGACTGAGGCGAGCTTGGTGCACTCCGCAAACGCAAGGTCACCGATGCTCGTAAGCGCGGCGCATCCTGACAGATCGACAGAAGTGAGCGAGGTACAATACTGAAACGCACTCTCTCCGATGCTCGTGAGCGAACCGGGCAGGTCGACTGAGGCGAGGGAGGTACACTTCCAGAACGCAGCGCCTCCGATGTGTGTAATGCCCTCGGGGAAGACTATGTGCGTGAAGTTGTAGTCAGACCAAGGAGATTTGTAGATGTACGTGGCGTTACCGTCTACCACCTTGTAATCCTCCATCGCCCCGTAGCCCTCGATAACCAGCGTGTCGCCGGAGATGCTCCACGTCAGGTTTTCGCCGCATTGGTTGTCCGCCTGCGCCATTGCCGGCGTGGTGGCTGCCGCAATGGCCAAGAACGCGGCTGCCAATAAATGAATAGCTTTTTTCATGTTATCAATGAATTTAATTAATGTGTCATAATTACATGTGGCATAAAGTTAATGTATTTATGCAACCTATTTTACCCTCCCTTATTTTTATAATTATTTAACTGTTTTTCCGTGTAGGGTTCAACAGTAGTCCGAAAACAAAAACGCAAGGACGTATTGCATGGATTCCCTTCCACGAGTGGCGGGCTAATCCATGCAAGATGTCGGGTTAGTTTTCCTCTTGCTTGCGGGTTTTTATTCTCATCGCTACATGTTTGTTGCTTGCCGCAAGTGAGGGGTCAGAACTCGTAGGCTAACCCTGCGGTTACGGTAGTCCCTTGCGAGGGATAGGCGTAATAGTAGCAATTGCGGCTTGCTGTGATGTTTGCAAGTTTTGCGAAGACAGAAAGGCTTATTGGGAATGTGTACGATAGCTTCGCCGACAGATCGTTAATGTTTCCTGCCGCCGCCTTGTCTTTGCGTCCTATGCTGATGAATGCGGCATCGAGTATCAGGTTGTCGATGATTTCCGCCACGGCGCGCATTTCAATGGTGTATCTTGGTTTGAGCGCGAGCGCTGCGGTGTTGCTTGCGTTCCATCTCATGATCGACAGTGCCGCGCTGGCGGTGAACCTCCCTTTGTATGAGTACTGCGCCCGCAGCTTTCCGTGTATGACTTTTGTTTTCTGTTGCGTCATTTCCGAGTATGGCGAAAACAGTGCTGCCGCTTGGCTGGCTATGAGGCACAAGTCTCCTTTGTTGATGTCGTATCCTCCGCCGACGATTATTTCAAGCTCGTCGGTCGGGACTACCTTGAAGCTGTAATCGATGTCGGCTTGCTTGTATATGTCGAACAGTTTGACTGTCCCGTCGGCTCCAAATTCGGGATTCCAGTAGGGGTTGATTTTTTCGAGCATCCTGTATCCGTTTTCCGCCATGCCTCCCTTTGCGCTTGCTTGCAGGGTGCAGTTTCCGGCAAAGGTGTAAGCGACTTCGATGTCGGGTGCTGCTTTGGCCTTGCTGCTGCCTTTCGTAACGAAGTCGATATGCATGCCGGCCTTGATGCCGAGCCCTTCGTACTTGAATGTGTATGCCGGGGTTATAGAAAAGGTTGCAAAGTCGTCAAGCGTGTTGTTGGAATATGTGTATGACTGGGCATCAAACTTGAGCGATATGCTTGACTGGCTGTCTATTTCGAAGTTCCCGTGTATTCCTATCGCGATATTGTTTTCGTTGTCTGTTGCTATGGCTTGTGATTGCCCGAAGGCTTTGTCAAAGAACGAGTAGTCGGCAAAGATGTTGTAGCCCAACCGCCCGAGTTTTGACTTTATCCCTAATGCAGCCCGTGCCTTTGTGTGCCGTCCCCGGTCATCGATTGGCAAGAGGTCGAGGCGTGGCCTCAGGTTGAAATTGTCAAGCTCGAATCCTCCCTTTGCGTAGAGCGTCAGTACATTGAATTGATGCACGTAATCCAGTGCTGCATCGGTGCTATAGTGCCGTGCTTTCCATTCAATGTCTTCCCTGCCGTCCATGGAGTCTATCCAGCGTGTGCCGTTTATTCCTTTGAAGAGTGCTTTGAATTTTATCTCATTATTGTTGAACGCGCTTGGGTTGATGTATATCCCTGCGTCGATGCTGCCTCTGTTCCCGTATCCGGCATAGACGAGGTTGCGTTTCGCCTTGTCGGCTTCGGTTGGCGTGTACCCGAGCTTGAATTTTGCTGCGTTGAGGTCTCCGCCGTATGGGTTCGCGGATGTTGCATAGATAGCTTCGCTGCTGCTTGATTTGGTCTTCAGTTCTGCCTGTGGCAGGAAGTTTATTTTGTCGGCATCGCTTATTTCGGGCGCGTATTCCATTTCTACCACCACCCTTCTTTCGTTGTCGTCATTGCCTGGTTGCTGCGCTGTTGCGTTAGTGGTTATTGCCAACAGTGTGAATGGGAGTATTGCGAGGCGGATAGCCTTGTGCTGTATTATGTTTGTTGCCATGTCATTTGTCTTTCAAGTTTGCCAATCTTTCCTCTATCATTTCTGCTATGTCCTCTTTCCCTTGGTAGTTTTGCTTGAGGCTGATGAGGTACTGCCTTGCGTCGACGTACCGTCCTTCACTGGCATATATGTCGGCCAGCAGTATGAAGCACCTTGCCATCCAGTAGGCGTGCGGTGTTCCTTCGTTGATGAATTCGAGAGCTATTTTCTCTGCCTCCTCTTTTCCGCCAAGTTCGAATGTTATTTCCGCAGTCCTGAACCGCGCTTCCGCCCCGGCTTCAATGCTTGTGTTGCCGGCTATGGCTTTCCAGTCATCGAGTGCTTCTTGGTATTTCGCCAATGCTGTCCTTGCTCTTGCCCTTGCTCTCCGTGCCTCTATGATTAGTTGCGGGTCGGCTTTTGCGCGTTCGAGGAGTGCTGTGGCTGCCCTTTCTGCCTGTTCCATTTTCCCTGCCTTGATGCAGCATCGCATTACTCCGGCATCGGCATAGATAGCCGTTTCGTCGTTTGTTGCCGCTTCACGCAGCTTGCGGTAGGCTTGTTCGGCGTTTTCGTAGTCGTCAGCGTCATAGTGAATGCTAGCAACCATCATCAAGGCATCTTCGGTGAAACGTCCCGGCGCATTAGCGGTTACCCTGCCAAGGTGTTGCAGAGCTTTTTCATAGTCTTTCCTTTCATAATAGGCAAGGCCTGCGTAATAGCCGGCGTTTGTAGCGTAAATGCCGTTGGGGAACTCAGACAGGTATTTCTCCAATGCTTTAGTGCCTTCCTCTTTGTTTTTTGACATGTATAGCCTTTCAGCTGCGGCATAGGTCAGGCTGTCCCTTTTGGTAGCATCATTGTCCAATCCCATGCTGTTTGCAAACTTGAAATACTCGTCAATGGTGTTTGTTTCGACGTATAGCGATTGCAGGTCGCGGGATGCTTGTCCGGCTTCGTCTGTCCCGGGATATTTCGTTATCACTGCCTTGTATGCGTCAGCTGCCTCGCGGTACTTCTTGCCTTTGTGCAGGAGCATTGCCCTTTCAGCTTCTGCGCGCCGCGTGTAGGGCGATGCCGGGCAGGTTGCCATCAGCGTTTCGTAGGTTGTTATTGCTTCTGCCTCATTATCCATCATGACGTATGCCCTGCCTTTCTCGTATAGAGCGTCATCACGCAGCGGAGAGTCTGGATATTGCGAGAGCAGTTGCCCGAGCAGTTCGGCTTTGCCTATGTAGTCTTTTTCCAATCCTTTTATGAATGCCCGCTGGAACGTCGAATAGTCGCCTTGCGAGAAGTCTAGCTCCTTTGCCCTCGCATAGCATGAGTGTGCGTTGCCGAAGTCGCGTTGCCTGTAGTAGCAGTCACCCATTCGGTTAGCCATGTCTGCCGCCACGTTGTTTGGCAGGTTGCCGGCCATGGAGTTTGCTTTCCTGAAGTTAGCGAGGGCATTGGCGTAAGAGCCTTGTTTGAAATTCACGTATCCCAAGTTGTAGTATGACATGGCCAATGTTTGTGCGTCGCCTTCGGGGGCATATTTGGCATATAGATTGAAATCACTGCCTGCCCCTTGCAGGTTTCCGGTGCGGTAGCGTGCTTCTCCCCGCCAGAAGTGTGCTTTGTCGCGTGCTTCTTTGTCGAGGTTTCCCAAAGCCAGTGCTGCGGTGAATGTCTCTTCCGCCTTGGCGTAATCGGCGTTTGCAAAGTGCAGCAACCCCATTTTGTACAAGATGATTTGCTTTGCCGCAAGTATGCTCCTGCCCGGGTTGCTGAGTTTGTTTATTGACTCCAAGGCTGCTTTATAGTCGGATGAGGCGAGGTAGGCATCGGCGAGGCGGTCGCTTGCAAGCTCCCTGTACCGGCTGCCCGGGTAGTTGTTGATGAGTTTCTCGAATACTTTCACCGACTCGTTGAAAGGCGAGTATGATGTTTCGTTGATGCACATGCCATAGTTATATAAGGCTTGCGCCGTCACTTCGCCGTCATGGTTTGTTGCCGAGGCGCGTTCAAATGCCATTCTTGCCCTGTCGCGGTCGGCGAGTTCAAGGCTTGCAAGTCCTATATGCAGCCATGCGTTTTGCGCCAATGCGTCATCGCTGTTGATTGTCTCGTATAGTGCTTCTCTCGATTTCATATAGGCTTTGACGGCAAAGCATGCCATTCCAAGCATGTACATGGCTTCCCTGTCGCGCTCTTTGGGCGGGGTGGCTTCCCTGTACATGTCAAGCGCTTTTGCTGCCTCTGACATGTTCCCTTGCTTGTAGTGCACTGTTCCTTTTATTCTAAGCAATGCGGCGCGGCATCCGGTGTCGTTGCCTGTGCCGAGCAGCCTGTCGGCCACGGCGAGGGCTTTATCAAGATTGCCGGTCTTCAAGTCGATGTCGGCGAGGTAGGTCGTTGATCTTATGCCAAAGCGTGGCGAGTTGCTTAGCGGTGTCAGTTCCGCACGTGCCGCCGGGTAGTTTCCCTCTTCGTAGTGGATATACCCTAAGTTGAAGGCGGCATCTTCCCTGTACTTCTCGCTTGACGTCTTGAGTGCCGAGAAGTTCACCTTGGCCCCTTGCATCCTTCCCGTCTTGAGGCATGAAACAGCCATGGCGTAGATTGCTTCTTCGCAATCGCTGTCTTGCAATGCGAACACGTCGCATTTCCCGAGCCTGCTTGTTGCCTCTTCGTAGTCGCCATTGCTGAAACAGATATAACCGGCCATGAACGCCAGCACGTTCTTGTGGCTGTTGCCCGGGTAATCGGACATGTATCTGTCAATCTCTTCCAACTCGAGCGTGCCGAGGCGGAAATGCGATGACATGAGCATGAAACGCATCTGCTCTATCTCTTCTGCCTCGGTTTCGTGCTCCAACGCCTCTGCAAGCGCAATCGCCGCCGCGCCGTAGTGCTTGTTTGCATAGAGTTCTTTGGCGGATTCGTAGTTCGGCACCCAAGTTCCGTTAGCTGTTTGTTGTGCATGGCATGTGGCAGCACCTATTGCTAAGAGCATAGCTGCTATGGCTGTCAGCTTGATGTTCATTGCCTAGTAATGTTAGTTGTTAGATTTCTGTTGCCTGATGGCGAGGGCTTTGTTTTCGGCTTCCTCCATGGTTTGCCTTGCCCCGGGGCCTTTGTCGTCGATGCCGCACATGTGCAGTATGCCATGTATGATTGCCCTTTGCAGCTCCTCTTCATAGCTTGTTTCGTATTTCTGCGAGTTGCTCCTGACCGTGTCGAGGCTGATGAAGATGTCCCCCGATATTATGCCGCCTTCGCTGTAATCGAAAGTTATGATGTCGGTGTAGTAATCGTGCTGCAAGTACTGGCGGTTGAGTTCAAGTATCTTGTCATCGGAACAGAACACATAGGCTATGTCGCCCGTCATTTTCCCGTATTGCTTCGCCACCCGCCTTATCCAGTTCGTAATGTCCCTTTTTTTGATTGGCGGCATCTTGGTTCCTTCGGTTTGGTAAATCACTGCCATGTTAGCGATGTGTTTGACTTGTTTCCAGCAAATGTACTATTTTCACAATATTTAGCCTTGAATCAGCCTCGGAAATCGCAACATCGTTGCCCGCGCAGCTATGGCTTTTCATGCCTCTGGCAGTGTTGCCGCCGAGGAGACTGCTCCGCCTGCGTTGTCAAGCTCCACGGCAACTTGGTCGAGTATTGCGAACAACTCCTTGGCCGTTTCTGCGCGCAGCATGGCGATGCGCGTGGCACGGAAGTTGGGTATGCCTTTGAAGACGGGCGTCATGGCCAAGTGCCGCCTGATATG
>CAZWPW010000014.1:18809-20760 GCA_964635525.1 uncultured Bacteroidaceae bacterium | reverse complement strand
ATTCCCTCCTCCTGCCTGCATGTAGTGGACAAAGCTGTCATATCCCGCCAATGGCACTCCGACGAAATTGACCAAGTCGTTCCCTGCAAACGCCATTGCCAATGCGAAAGTGCCGAGCAGGACAATCACTTTGAACACATTGACTTTCAAGAAATGAAAGGCCTGCATGACGAGCGTGAACGCCACGAAGCACACCCCGGCAATGGCAAACGCGTTGTCGGCTACCCATTGCTTGTTGGCAGGGGTCATGAAAGTCAAGTCCTTCACGCCCTTGATGAGCATGAAATAGACTATCGCAGTTGCAGCCAGTCCGCCAAAGATTCCTATTTTCCACTTCAATTCTTTCTTGTAGTTGAATGAGAAGTACAACCGCGCCAAAAACTGCACCAAGGTCCCGAACACGAACGCTATGGCAACCGACACGAATATGGCTATTATCACCGACAATGCCTTGTCGGTGTTGAGCAGGTTTATGAGCGACAACTCTCCGGTGGCATCATTGGCAATCTTGACGAGCGACATGGCAAAGGCCGCTCCGAGCAGCTCGAACACCATTGATACTGTGGTGGAAGTTGGCAGTCCCAACGAGTTGAAAACATCCAATAGTATCACGTCGGTAATCATCACGGCAAGGAAGATGCACATTATTTCATCAAAGAAGTAATGTTGTGGCATGACTATCCCGTGGCGTGCTATGTCCATCATGCCGTTGCTCATTGACGCTCCGATGAACACCCCTATTGCGGCGACTATCACCACTGTCCTGAACGAAGCAGCCTTGGCTCCTATCGCCGAGTTAAGGAAGTTGACGGCATCGTTGCTCACGCCGACCATCAAGTCGAAGACGGCAAGCAAAAACAAGAAGATGACAAAGCCTAAATAGATTGTTTCCATAACGTTGTGTTTAGCATTGTTGCATTATCTCTTTCCGGTTGCGAAAGTAGCGGGCTGATGTTATGATAACGTTTCACCGTTGTTACAAAGATGTTTCAAAGCCCGTGCATGAAAGCATGCTAATTGTCCGCGAGAGGTTTTTGATGCTATATTGCTTTGATAAATAATTATTTTACGTATATTTGCGCCATATAGAAAAGCAATCTTGCTGAGAGAAAACTAAAAACTATAAATGAGAACCTTTTTTTCACTGTTTATCCCGGTTGGTATACTCTTATTATCATCATGCATAAAAGATGCCCCGCTTAATGCCGAAGCCGACATCGAGTATGTGGTATTTGACGAGGACAACCGTGACATTTTGCTGAACACTTATGACAGCTTATACGAAGTGGGGACCGATGCTGCATCGTTGAACATCGAGATACTGGTTTCCCCATTGAGTGACGTGACAAGCGTCGCCCCGCAGTTCATACTTAGCGAAGGGGCAACGATAATCCACGTCGAGTCAGGCAATGACGGCAACGGCCTCGCGCTTGACTTCACCGAGCCTCAAACCTACGAGGTTACGTCGCAGGACGGCAACTGGAAGAAAAACTACACATTGAAATTCATGCGCCCGCCTACATTGACAAAGTTCGACTTTGAGCATTTCGAGATGATTGACAACGGGCGGTATGTGAACTATTATGAAATTGATGAAGACGGAAACCGGTGCAACATCTGGGCGACGGCCAACGCCGGCTACACGTTCTGCGGGCTGACGACCTATCCAACGCAACGCTACGAAACCGGGCAAAGCGGCAACGGCGTTAAGCTTACCACGCAAACCACCGGTCCGTTCGGGTCAATGATGAACATGCCGATAGCCGCCGGCAACTTGTTCTTCGGGAAGTTCGACGCACTCAATGCAGTGACAGCGCCCCGCAGCTCCACCCAGTTCGGCATGCCATTCAACAAAGTGCCAAAGACTTTCACAGGCTACTACATGTTCCAACCAGGCGATGTGATGACTGATGTCGACGGCAATGTAATCTCTGGTGTCGTTGACGCTCCT
>CAZWPW010000014.1:0-18799 GCA_964635525.1 uncultured Bacteroidaceae bacterium | reverse complement strand
ATGTACAAGAACTACAATATCGTCGATGGCAAAAGGCAAACCGTCATGCTTGATGGCAACACCGTCCTCACGCATGAGAACATTGTCGGGCTTGCACGGATTTCAAACCCGCAAATCTCGAGCGATGACGACATAAGCAACAGGAACTGGATAAGGTTTGAAATACCTTTCGAACTTTTAGAAGGGCAGACTATTGATAACGAAATCCTTGAAAACTACGGATACAACGTGGCAATAGTACTCGCCTCAAGCATACAAGGGGCATATTTCACCGGAGCTGTCGGCAGCACGCTGTACATCGACACGCTTGAAATAGAATGTGAAGATTGACAACAATGAAAAAGGCAACAAACATAGCAACCACGATAATCATCCTGCTTTTCGCCACATGCAACGTTTCAGCACAGCAGAATGAAGTAAAAGAAAGGAACAAAAGCATCAGCCGCTCTGCGCTCAATGGCCTGCACTATTCTGTAAGGGCATCATACAGCATCGGAGGCGTTTCGCCCCTGCCGATTCCCGCCGAAATCAGAAGCATTGACGGCTACCGGCCGCTCGTCGGCATTGCGCTTGAGGGGACAGTAGAAAAGCAATTCACCGACCTGATAGGATTGCACATAGGGCTGCGCCTCGAAAACAAGACAATGGAAACGAAAGCACGCACGCAAAACTATAAGATGGAAATAGAAAACGGCCCGGGAGCATTAATCAAAGGATATTGGACGGGGACGGTCAAGACTACGGTCAAGAACTCATACATCTCAATCCCCGTGCTGATGACGTGCAAGCTCTCGCCAAGGTGGAAGATGCGCGTAGGGCCGTACTTCTCGTACCTGATAAGCGGGGACTTCTACGGCAGCGTCTATGACGGATATTTGAGAGAGGGAACTCCGACTGGCGCCAAAACCGTGATTGACTCATACAACCCTGCTACATACAACTTCTCCGACGAACTTGTCAGAAGCAACTGGGGCGTGCAGCTCGGTATCGAATGGAGGGCTTTCTCGCACCTGAACATCTTCATTGACCTGCAATGGGGATTGAACTCGGTCTTTCCCGACGATTTCGAAACCATCACATTCAACATGTATCCGATATATGCTAACATAGGCTTCGCCTACGCATTCTGACACCGACTATTAACAAAACCATATTATTAAACAACTAATTTACAATCATGAAAAAGCTACATTCATTATTAGCAATGGCGGCAATGGCAATGGCTATGACATTCGCCGCGTGTTCAGACGACGACGGCGATGTGAACCCTGAAGATGTTACCACAATGGCCGACAAAGTAGTAGGCATCTACGACAGTGAGATAACGGTGACAATGTCTGGCATCGATTTGGGAACCAGCCAATATGACATCAAAATCGAAAAGAACAGCGACACTCAAATCAACTTCATCCTTGAAGATTTCTCAATCACAGGCATAGGAAACATTGGCACAATACAAATTGATGGCGTGGAGATAGCTGAAGTCGACGGCAACTACGCATTCGACACAACAGGCTCTCTTGAGTCATTTAGCAATTTGCCTTATTCATTAACAGGCTCATTCACCGACACTACTATCGATGCCATAATAGAGTTGCAAGATATGGATATAACAGTCACTATCAATGGTACTAAAACCAGTTCGTCAACAAGCGACAGTGACGACATAGCCACAGATGAAAGTGGCGACGGAGAAGCAGCGCTACAAACAGCGGCAGAGATGATGGCCGGCAACTACACATGTGAGATTAACGTCACTGTGAACGACATAGCTTTGGAGCCATCAACCAACAACGTCAGCATAATAGCAAATGATGACAACACTGTGAATTTCGTACTCCAAGACTTCAGTATTTCAAGTGACGGTGTAACAATAACACCAACCAATCCTGACGGGGAAGCAATAATAGAATTGGTGAATGTAGAACCAACCGAAACCGACGGTGTTGTTTCATTCACAACCGATCAAGAACTTACACTCGTTTTGTACGGATTGGAATTGCCAGTCAATGTGAGTGCAAATGGCACTGTATCAGACGGAACGCTTGAAACAACATTAACCATTAACCTTACAGAGTTAGGAATGGATATTGATGTGACAATAAACGGCGAAAAAGTAGAAGAATAATAATAACTTAACACTACATCCCGCCTGGCCTGTTCAAGGTTCAGGCGGTTTTTTTATCCTTTTCCAAATACACGAAAGTATATTCAACAGAAAATTTTCGTCAATTAGCTATAGGATTCATGATAGTAATAGTCACATAACTGTAATAATTACAAATACTTATATCGCCATTTGCAGTACAAAAAGGTTGGAATAAACAATATTTAACCATAAAACTTGCCAAAAAATTAGGCGAATCAATGGAAAGATTATATCTTTGTAACTGAATTAATGATGTAATGATTACAAATAAATGGATTTGACAGCTTACGACATATTAGCAAAGCACAACATCAAGGCATCGCCGCAGCGGCTTGCAATAATGGAATACCTGCTTGAAAATCGCACCCACCCTACGATAGACGAGATGCACACCGCGCTTGTCGCACGCATGCCAACGTTGTCGAAAACAACAATCTACAACACGCTCCGCGTTTTTGTTGAGAATGGGGCAGCACTAATGCTGACAATCAATGAAAAAATGACGTGTTACGATGCCGACACCCAACCACACGCGCATTTCATTTGCGAGAAATGCAACAAGGTCGTTGACTTATACTATGGCACTGACGAACTATTCCCCAAGTCAGACACAATGCACGGCCATTTGGTCAAAAGCATGCAAGTCTATTACCGGGGAACATGCAAGGAATGCAAGACAAAAATCAATTAAATAAAACTGTACTCAAAACAAAAATCAAACTTATGAAAAAATTCATCTGTACTGTTTGCGGTTACATCAGTGAAGGCAATACCCCTCCTGAGATTTGTCCATTGTGCAAAGCCCCAGCTTCAAAATTCAAAGAGTATGAAGAAGACAAGTTGAGTTTCGTGACCGAGCATGTCATTGGGGTTGCCAAAGACTGCGACGATGAGATGAAAAAAGATCTCAACGCGCATTTCAATGCCGAATGCACTGAAGTGGGAATGTATTTGGCAATGAGCCGCCAAGCTGACCGCGAGGGCTACCCTGAAATAGCTGAAGCCTTCAAGCGCTTTGCTTGGGAGGAAGCTGAACACGCATCGAAATTCGCTGAATTGCTCGGCGATTGCGTGTGGGACACGAAAACAAACCTTGAAAAGAGAATGAATGCCGAATCAGGAGCATGCGAAGACAAGAACCGCATTGCAACCAGAGCTAAACAACTCAACCTTGATGCCATACATGACACAGTGCATGAAATGGCCAAGGACGAAGCACGCCACGGAAAAGCATTTGAAGGCCTCTACAACAGGTATTTCAAAAAATAAGGCTTATAGTTTAAATAGTAGTTTTTGTTTCGCGGTGGAGGCATGAATAGCTTCCACCGCTTTTTGCTTTCCTATTGCAATCTGTGAAAAAAATAAAATAACTCAAATAATTTAATAAGTAGCAAACTGATTATGGATTATTTTTCATAATTTTGTTTATTCGAAAGAAATGCCATTTTCAACCTCCAAATTAGAAATGAAACTTACTTACTTAACCTAACAATTAAAATTCATTTACATTTACCTTATGGAGCAAGTCCTTTTCTGGTTAGTGCCGGCTTCTTCTATCTTGGCACTGTTATTTGCTTGGTACTTTCACAAGCAAATGATGAAAGAGAGTGAGGGAACACCTCAAATGATTAAGATTGCCTCTGCCGTGCGCAAGGGGGCAATGTCGTATCTTAAACAACAATACAAAGTCGTGGGCTTGGTCTTCATAGTCTTGGTGGTATTTTTCTCCATCATGGCGTTTGGCTTCGGCGTGCAGAACCAGTGGGTGCCTGTGGCCTTCCTCACCGGAGGTTTCTTCTCCGGCTTATCAGGTTTCCTTGGCATGAAGACAGCAACCTATGCCTCGGCGCGCACAGCCAATGCCGCCCGCCGTTCGCTCAATTCCGGCTTGCGGATAGCTTTCCGCAGCGGAGCGGTAATGGGGCTCGTAGTTGTCGGCCTCGGACTGTTGGACATATCTTTCTGGTATCTGCTGCTTAATGCCGTGATTCCGGAAGAGGCGCTCACGCCAACGCACAAGCTATGCCTCATCACCACCACAATGTTGACATTCGGGATGGGAGCCAGCACGCAAGCATTGTTCGCACGCGTAGGCGGAGGCATATACACCAAGGCTGCTGATGTTGGCGCCGACTTGGTTGGCAAGGTCGAAGCAGGCATACCTGAAGATGACCCGCGCAACCCCGCTACCATCGCCGACAATGTGGGCGACAACGTGGGCGACGTGGCAGGAATGGGCGCCGACCTCTACGAGAGCTACTGTGGTTCAATACTGTCATCAGCCGCATTAGGTGCTGCTGCGTTCATGTACGGGGGAGACACAATAATGCAGTTCAAGGCAGTCATCGCGCCAATGCTCATAGCGGCGGTTGGCATTCTGCTATCAATAGTAGGCATATTCGCCGTGCGCACGAAAGAGAATGCTACGATGAAGAACCTCCTCAGCTCGCTCGCATTAGGAACGAACCTAAGCTCGGTTTTGATTGTGGTAGCTACCTTCCTCATCCTATGGGCGCTTGGCTTGGATAACTGGCAAGGCATTTCAGCGTCCGTAGTGGTGGGGCTTTTGGTCGGAATAGTCATAGGCCGTTCAACGGAATATTACACATCGCAATCATACAAGCCTACCCGCCGCCTTAGCGAGAGCGGGAAGACTGGCCCGGCAACGGTAATCATCTCCGGAATAGGCTTGGGAATGCTCTCAACGGCAATACCAGTCATAGCCGTCATGGTAGGCATCATTGCATCATACTTGTTCGCCTCTGGCTTCGATTTAAGCAATGTAGCAATGGGGCTTTACGGTATTGGCATTGCGGCCGTCGGTATGCTCTCAACGCTTGGCATCACCTTGGCGACTGACGCATACGGGCCAATAGCTGACAACGCAGGCGGAAATGCCCAGATGTCTGGCTTGGGAGAGGAAGTACGCAAGCGTACCGACGCGCTCGACTCGCTTGGCAATACCACGGCAGCAACGGGAAAAGGATTCGCCATAGGCTCGGCAGCACTCACAGGATTAGCCCTGCTGGCCTCGTACATAGAGGAAATACGTATTGGCCTGATGCGATTGGATAAAACTACAATCGACGTTGGCGGGACGCAAATCCCCATTCAGGATGCTACGTTCTTCGACTTCATGCACTACTATGAAGTGACGCTGATGAACCCCACCGTGCTGGCCGGAATATTTATCGGTTCAATGATGGCATTCCTCTTCTGCGGACTGACGATGAATGCCGTAGGACGCGCCGCCTCACGCATGGTAGCCGAAGTGCGCAGGCAGTTCCGTGAGATAAAAGGCATCCTCACCGGCGAGGCCGAACCTGACTACGAGCGTTGCGTGGCCATATCAACCAAGGGAGCGCAGCGCGAAATGGTGCTTCCCTCGCTGCTCGCCATTATCGCCCCGGTATTGACAGGAATTATATTCGGTGTTCCGGGAGTGCTTGGATTGCTCATTGGAGGATTGAGCAGCGGCTTCGTCCTCGCAATATTCATGGCTAACGCCGGAGGAGCATGGGACAATGCCAAGAAGTACGTCGAAGAAGGAAACTTCGGAGGTAAAGGAAGCGACGTGCACCACGCAACAGTAGTTGGAGACACAGTAGGCGACCCCTTCAAAGACACATCAGGGCCAAGCCTGAATATACTCGTAAAGCTGATGAGCATGGTGGCAATCGTTATGGCAGGACTGACGGTTGCATGGAGCCTGTTCTGACACTGTCTTGCTCGGGTAAATAAACTTGGCGGGGAACCACGTTGCTAAATGGTTCCCCGCTTTTCATGTTACCCCACCCTGCGAATCACTCAAACTGGGTTATCGCAATGTCTGTCGCCCCTGCATATTCCTTGAGGCACATCTCCAAATCCTGTGCAGCATAGGTTGGGAAGCCACCGCCATAACTGTTGACAATCAACAGCAGGTTGACAGTGCCCAAATCAATCTTCGTGCGCTCATTGTCGCTCGTCGGCGTGCCTATGCCGCCAACGCTGTCACGGTACACTGGCAGCCTGTCAATGTTCAGGCTTCCCCGCCCTATCGCCTCGTAAGGCTCTCCGTCACGGCCTATGCCGAGTTGCAACGTGCGCCCGGCTATCTTGTCGGCATCGAAACCGCCTATTGCCAAGCCGCTCCTCATCGAAACGAGGTTGACCAAATCAACGGCAGTGTTGACCTTATATAACCCCAAACCCCTGAGCACCCTGCGGCACAAAGCCTCCGACGAGGGGCGGTAACGGCTGGGATCCTTGCCTAACGACTTATATGCAGCGCGGGTCGCTTGTATCGGGGGAAAGTCTTTTATGGTGTCGGCTGTGAACAAACTACGGCATCTGTCGGCCTCCTTCCCAATCTCCTCCCAAAGACGGGCATTATATTCTGTATTGGTGATTGTCGCCTGGATAGAGATTCCTGCGAAAGAAGTGCAAATGGCTTTGAACTCACCGCTTACACTTATGTCTATCATCTTGTTGGTCATAGCAGCATTATTCCTGAAAGCATCCGCCCGGAGGCCGTCCCGAGCCTTCTGGCAGAAAAATATGTTTTGTAGTTAGTGTATGAACAGATGCCCGAGACGCAAATATTCTCTTCCCTCAAGCCTGCCGAGCGGAGGATGCCGCAATTGGCCTCCCACAAATCCAAATGCCATTTGCCCGCACCCTCCCCGCGCTTGAAGATGGCAGCCATGTTGAAACCCGACTTGCGGAAAGCATCATGAACATCGTCGCCTACTTCGTATGCAGCGGCAGATATCGAGGGGCCAAGATAAGCCCTGATCTCAGAGGGATCGCAACCGTATGAATCCGACATTTTTGCTACGGCTTTGGCTGCAATCATGGCGAGAGTGCCTCTCCAACCAGAATGCACGGCCGAAACGACACCAGCTGGTGAATAAAGCAGTAACGGAACGCAATCGGCAGTGCATACTGCCAAGCATGCCCTTTTCGCAGAGGTCACCAACGCATCCGCCCCGTCTATCAAGAGGGCGGCGCGGCCGCAATCACGGCAAAGGTCTTGCTGGGTGAGGTCAACCACCCTGTCGCCATGCACCTGGCGCGGAATCAGCAACGCGTCAATACGATGCGGGATAGACTTCAGGAGCAATGCCCGGTTCTTGGCTACTGCATCATCATCATCGCCGCAATAAGGCGAGCAATTCATCGATGCGTGGCTGCCCTTGCTGCATCCCCCGTAACGCTTTGTGAAGAAGGCATAGGCCTGTCCGGACGTGTTAATGAAACCGCACTCGGATATGAAATGATCATTGGGAGGGGTCGCCGTCAAATTCATCGTCGACATATTCATAATCAATATCGTCGAACGCATCATCATCGGCATCAGGGAGTTCCAAATCAATATCCTCACCCTCGACGTGCATTTCTTCAGCGATGTTGGCCTTGTTCTTACGGACTATGGCGTCAATTGACGATGCGAGCTTGTTGCTCTCCTCATTCAATTCCTTCCACAACAAGTCCTTGAGTTCTTGCAGTCCCATGCCAGTGAACGACGATATGAACACGCTTGGCACATCGGGCAAGTCTCTCCTGATGGCATCCATTAGTTCAGTGTCGAGCAAGTCAGACTTTGTTATGGCCAGCACCCGCCTCTTGTCCAACAGCTCGGGATTGTAATCCGTAATCTCGCGCATCAGGATGCCGTACTCCTTTTTAATGTCCAAGCTGTCGGCGGGTATCATGAACAACAACAGAGAGTTGCGTTCAATGTGCCGCAGGAAGCGCAGGCCAAGTCCTTTGCCTTGGCTGGCTCCCTCGATGATGCCCGGGATGTCAGCCATTACGAACGATTTCCCGTCACGGTAAGGCACTATCCCCAAGTTGGGTTCAAGTGTTGTGAAGGGGTAATCTGCAATCTTCGGCTTTGCCGCCGAAATCTTTGATAGCAAGGTCGATTTGCCCGCGTTCGGGAAGCCTACAAGTCCGGCGTCGGCCAGCAACTTCAATTCCATTACCACGGTCATCTCTACCATTGGCTCGCCAGGCTGCGCATAGCGGGGGGCTTGGTTGGTAGAGGTCCTGAAGTGCCAATTGCCCAGGCCTCCCCTGCCGCCCTTTACCAGCACTATCTCCTGGCCATGCTCGGTGACGTCGCAAACGTAATTTCCCGATTCGGCATCGTAGACAACAGTGCCGCAAGGAACTTCAATAATAGCATCTTGGCCGTTCTTGCCGGTGCTGCGCTTAGAACTGCCGTCGCCGCCGTTGCCGGCAAAGAAATGCCTTTGGAAACGCAAGTGAAGCAAGGTCCAATAGTTGCGGTTGCCCCGGAGAATGACATGCCCGCCGCGCCCGCCGTCGCCGCCGTCGGGTCCGCCCTTGGGTATGTACTTGCTGCGGCGCATGTGCACAGAGCCTCGGCCGCCCTTGCCCGAGCGGCAGTAAATCTTCACATAGTCAACGAAATTTGATTCTGCCATTACAGTGAAATACAGAGTTGTAGCACTCGACAGCCTTGCGGCTACCAAGCGACATGCATCATTGCAGCTTTCCGATTACCGAGGCTATGTTGTCGAAAATATCGTCCACAGAGCCTGTACCCACTATATGGCAGTACTTGCCCTCGCTCTTGTAGTAATCCTTCAAAGGCGCGGTTTGCTCGTTGTAGACGGCGAGGCGGTTCTTGATCGTCTCGATGTTATCGTCCATCCTTCCCGTCTCGCGCCCCCGGTTGAGCAGCCGAGCGACGAGTTCATCCTCTGGCACGTCGAGGTCAAGCATGACAGAAACCTCCTCCCCGCGCTCAGCAAGCATCTTTTTCAAGGCTTCAGCCTGCGCGATGGTGCGCGGAAAACCATCGAATATCACGCCTTTCGGGTCGTCAAGCGCGTCAAGGGTGCTCGCAAGGATATCGATTATCAATGCGTCGGGCAGCAGTTTGCCCTGCTCGATATATCCCGTGGCGACTTTCCCCAGCTCCGTGCCGTTCTTTATCTCGGCCCTGAGCACATCGCCAGTCGATATGTGGCTGACTCCGAACTTGCTGGTTATCTTCTCGCTTTGCGTGCCTTTGCCAGAGCCAGGCGCGCCGAAAATGATAATGTTCAACATTAATACGTTCCTCTTTTGTTAGCTTGCGGTTGTTATATCGTTTGTTTTACGTTATTCCATGGTGTAAATCGACGGCAAATTTCGCCCTTTCCCGTCATAATCCAAACCGTAACCGACGATGAAATCGTTAGGTATCTCCATCCCCACGTAATCAACGGGCAGATGAGCCTTGTGCTTGTCAGGCTTTACAAGCAGGGAGCATACCTTGACAGCCTTGGGCATGTGCTCCCACAGCAAATCGAGGATCTTGAACAGTGTAAGGCCGGAGTCGATTATGTCCTCCACAACCACCACTACCCTGCCCCTGAGGTCGTCGGTCAAGCCGATTAGCTGGCGCGCCTGCCCCGAGGAACTTGTCCCTGAATACGACGAGAGCTTGACGAATGACAGCTCGCAAGGGATTTTCACGCACTTCATCAAGTCGCTGGCGAACATGAAAGAGCCGTTAAGAACGCACAGGAACACTGGATCCTGCCCGGCTATGTCGCGGTTGATCTCTTCTGCAACGCGCTCGACTTGCTTCAATATCTCTTCATGTGGGATTGACAGCCTGAACGTCTTCCCGTTTATGGTAATCCTGTCCATAGTTTTTAAGTATATCGAACACAAAGATAAACATTTTAAACATTCACGCAACAATACGGCAGCGCAATGCTTTTTTCTGGAATTCGTCCTGCCAAAGTATGGCGAACACGCACCTTAGAGGTGGGGGATTCCCTACTGCAGATGCTTCCGGGCAGCATGCGATGTTGCCCCGGGCTGCATGGAATGTTTCCTTGGGCGGGGAGTATTTTTTTATTTTTACGGTAAAAATATGTATTTTTAAGGTGAAAATATATATTTGCAAGGTGAAAATATATATTTTTAACCTAAAAACAAAGATTCCATACTACCCAATGGAACTTTGGATTGTATGGAAGGGAACTTTACTTGCTTTCGCAGGAAGTCGGCATTGCATGCTTATCGACATTTCACCGTGACGGTTGATGCCCTGCGTGCCGTGAATGGATGCCTTGCATCATATCCGAGCGAAGCTTTCGCAGGTTGCATTGCAGCTTTTCGTGCCGCCTTTTCCGGGTTTTCATGCGGCTGTTGGTTGCTCTGCAAGGCGTGCGCCGTGATTCGTATTGCCGGGTTTTTCTGCCCCGGCGTTGTGACCCCGACAGGATTCAAACCTGTAACCTTCTGATCCGTAGTCAGATGCTCTATTCATTAAGCTACGGGACCTCCGTTTTCTGCGGTTGCTTGCAAAGGTAGGAATATTATTGTTATTGGCAAACACAGAGGGGCATTTTAGTCGAAAAACGTTTCGTTGAAGATTTGCCAGCCGAGGGTGATCCCGAAATTCCATTGGTTGCTCGGATACCGTGAGTAGTTGGCGTATACGCTTGCCGAGGCGAACGGCAAAACGCACACTGCATTGAGCTGCGCGAAGCAGTTGTATTTCGAGAACACCTTGGCGTACTGCGCGTTGCCGAGGTTGTTGCTTTCGATTGGGAACATCGGCAGGAATACGTATGCTTCGGCGCTGATGTGGAAAAGGCTGTTGATTTTGTATATTGGTTTAATGCCTGCAGCAATGTATTGGTTTGCCCTGAAGTCTTCGTTGTATGTGAGCCTGAGTTGCGGCACGGGCGCGAATTGCCCGGCTGCGAGCATTGTTGCCCTGTAGTTTTTGGAGAAGTTGCGCGAAGAGTAGTATCCTTCGATGTATGTTCCGATGGCCCAGTTCTTGTGGAGGTTGTAGTATGTTTCGTTCTTGTACGATATTTGTATCCAGGCTATATTGTCAACGTGCTGGCTCTCAGAGCTATTTGCCTCGCGGTACTTTTCGTTTCCGGCGTATATTTGCGCCACGAGCTCGTCGCGGCTGCCTTGTGTTGGGTGCTGTTTGGTGTTGAGCGTGTTTCCTCCGAACGATACTGCCCCTCCGATTAGTTTGTAGATGCTTTTCTCAGTCCCTTCATCTGCTGCGGGTTCATCGGATTGGTAGTAGGTGTCCCTTTGGCTTGCCACTCCGAAGCTGATTTCCGCTTTTTTGTTAAGCATGAATGGGAATGCTACTTTAAACTTCGCGAATACTTCCTCTTTCCTGTTTAGCGTTTGCGTGTTAGTATTGAAGAAGGCGTTGTTGTTTCTTGTGTAGTTGAACGAGTTGAATGCCAGCACTACCTTGTATGATGTCGGCAGTGCCGTAGCTAAGTCGAGTTTCGCTGCAAGCTGTGCGTTGCTGTAGACTTTCCCGACTTGTCCTTCGAAGGTGTAGTCTTTCGAGTAGTAGTGCAGGTCTTTGTATGATACTCCGACGTATATTTGGTTCGATGCGTTGGATATATGCCCTCCGAGGCTTACTGCGAGTGGCGAGCTGGTTTTGACTTCGAGTTTCAGGTCGAATAGCCCTTCGTCGTGGTTATATACTGCATGCGGAATTATTTCGGATATTATTCCATCGGCGAGCAGTTTGAAGTAGCTTTTCTTGAAGTCTTCGTAAGTGAAAGTCGTTTTGTTTTTTGCCGTGCTGTATATTTCTTTTTTTATGTATGATGTTTGCTGCGGTGTTGCTCCTGTTACTTCTATGTCTTTGAAGACGAGTTCCGGTATGTTTTCCTTGTATAGTTTGCGGCGGAGTTCCATTTCGTCTTTCGTTATCCTCCTGTTTATTTTGCTTTTAATCGTGTCCATGATTTCCATTGCTTTGTCGTATCCTGCTTTGGAAATTTTGTCGATTTTGTCGAAATCGAGGAGGCTTACGTCGGAGAAGTAGAAGTTCATCATTATTCCCGTGGTGTCTGGCAGCGAGTAGTCGGTTTTGTGCATTATCATGCTTTCGATTTGGCTTATGAGGTCTTTCTCATCAGGCATTTTGGGGTTCTCCGCCACTGCGCTTCCTATCATTATCCCGGGCTTGAACTCGTTTGCCATTACGTCGGCAGGGAAGTTGTTGTATATTCCTCCGTCGTATATTAGCGTTGAGTCTTTCTTCATTGGCCTGAACACGAATGGGAAGCTCATCGATGCCCTTACTGCGTCTCCGAGGTCTCCTTTAGCATACACCACTTCCTGTTTGTTGTATACGTCGGATCCCACGCATCGGAATGGGACGAGCAGGTCGTCGAAGTCGCCTTTGCATTGCGCTGTTGCCTGCGAGAAGACATACATGAATGCGATGTTCATCTGTATTGGGTTGACAAGGCTTGTGGGCAGGAAATATTGTTTGCTGGAGGCTGCAGCCGAGTCTCGGAGTGATATCCTGAGTTTGAAGAAGTCTGGTGCCGGCTTGTCGTGCTTGAAATAGTAGATGTACTTGTCTTCTATCTGCCCTGAGTACCATCTTTTGAACTCGTCGGATTTGATCATTTCCTCCATTTCGTCGGGTGTGTATCCCATTGCATATAGTGCTCCGACGATGGCACCCATTGATGTCCCGGTGATGTAGTCGATGGGTATTTCGTTTTCTTCGAGGGCTTTTATTATTCCTATGTGCGCTATTCCTTTTGCCCCTCCCCCACTAAGCACCAGCCCCACTGTTTGCGGGTGCGTTGCTATTGTAATGGCAAGCAGCAGTATTGCTGTAAGGCATCTTTTCATTGGTGTGTTAGTCGCTTATTATTCGCAGGATGTATTCGCTTACTTTTACTGCCGTGTATCTTTTTAGGGCGTATTGCGTTCCAGAAGTTGGTATTCCTCCGTTGTTGAGGTCGAACTCTGCCCCGCATTCCGGGCAGGCAGCTTTTCCAGAATAGTTGTTGTCTACTATTTCGACTGCCACTTTCCTGCTTGCTTCTACCGGGCATGCGCTGTCGAATGCATAGTAAACTTCTTCGTTGTTTATTCCCGAGAACGCTGAATGCCCTATTATCAATCCTGCATATCCTACTGCCACTGTGGTGTTTGGGTATGTTTTGAGCTCCATGAAGTATCCTGGGATGCTCAGTTCGCTGAACATTGCTTGCCTCATGTCGCAATTGAGTGTCGTGAAGCTCCAGTCGGGTATTGTTGTTTCCCATTCTGTCGAACATGATGCGAGCATGAGTGCTGCTATGGCATAGCCTATTATGGCGTATGTTCTTTTCATATTGTTTTCAGGCGTAGGGTATTTTCGACAGCACCTCGGCGAGTTTTTCTACTGCTTGCTGCAGCTTGTTTTTCATCAAGGTGCGTGTGAGCATGTTCAGTTCTATTTTTATTGTGACTTTTATTTTGCATGTTGCTTCGTCGATTGCCGCTATTTGCACCCACAGATTGAAGTCCATTGGCGTGTTTGGCGAGCCGAACTTGATTGTTTTGCATGGTTCGCATTCGACGATGTTGATTGTCAGGTTTCCTACTGGTTCGACGTTGACGGTTATCTTGTCGTTGTCGAACGCCATTGAGTTTATTTTCCCGTCGGGTATCTTGTCTTTGAACTTCTCGAGGTTACTTAGATCCGATAGAGTGTTATATACTTGTTCTTGTTTGCAGGGTATTGTTTTTATTGTGCTTTCGAACTTGTCCATGCTTGTTATTTGTGGTTTCATCCCCATTGTGCGGGGTTTTCCCTCCATTGGTGGAGCATTTCAGTTTGTTGTGTTGAGATATATCCTGTTTGCAGTGCAGCTTTGACGACGGCTTCATAGTCGGTCAGTGTCAACAGTTTGACTTCTGCCTTGTCGAATGCCTCTTTGGCTATGTCGAATCCGTAGGTGAATGCTGCCACCATTCCTAAAACGTCGGCGTTTACATCCCTTAGCGCGTTGACTGCCTTCAGGCTGCTTCCACCTGTAGATATGAGGTCTTCAACGACTACTACTTTGGCTTGTTCCGGCAGAAACCCTTCGACAAGGTTTTCGAGTCCGTGGTCTTTTGGTTTAGGCCTGACGTAGACCAATGGCAGCGCGAGTTCATCGGCTACGAGCGCGCCTTGGGCTATTGCTCCTGTTGCCACTGCTGCTATTGCTTCTGCTTGTGGGAAGTTATGCTTGATGAGCTTTGCGAATTCGTTTTTGATATATGTGCGCAATTCCGGGAACGACAATGTTTTCCGGTTGTCGCAATAGATTGGCGATTTCCATCCTGATGCCCAAGTGAAAGGTTTACTGGGTTGCAGCCTTATTGCCTTTATTTCCAGCAATTTCTTTGCTAATTGTTCTTTTACGTTTTGCATTCAATTGTTTTTTGTGTTGTTGAAGTAGTTTGGTTTTCTTTTCCTTGCTTCTTCCAAAGATAGGAGTTCGGGCTGGTTTTTATAGTACTCGTCCCTTATTTTTTTGTACTGTGCGTTGATTTCGTTGTTGAACTCGTGTGCTTGTGTTTTGTCGAGCAGTTTTTTCAATGCCGGCACGTTTTGCGATGCGTCTTTGACATGCACTACCGTTCCTTTGTAGTTTGGCGCTATTTTTATTGCCGTGTGCTTCAATGATGTTGTTGCCCCTCCGATAAGCACTGGTACCTTGAGCCCTTCGTCGTCCATTAGTTTGACGACGTTTGCCATTTCCGCCAATGATGGCGTTATCAATCCGCTTAGCCCTACGGCATCGACTGACAAGTCTTTTGCCGCTTTTATTATGTCGTTTGCCGGCACCATTACTCCGAGGTCAATTACTTCATAGTTGTTGCATGCCATTACTACTGCGACGATGTTTTTTCCTATGTCATGCACGTCTCCTTTTACTGTTGCGAGCAGTATTTTCCCGTTGGTGCGTGTTGATCCGGTTTTTTCTTTTTCGATATATGGTTGCAGTATTGCCACGGCTTTTTTCATTGTCCTTGCCGTTTTGACTACTTGCGGGAGGAACATTTTGCCGTTTGCGAATAGTTCTCCTACTACCGTCATTCCCGCCATCAATGGGCCTTCAATGATTTGCATTGGCTTTTCGTAGGTTTGCAGGGCTTCTTGCAAATCCTCTTCGAGGAAGTCTACTATGCCGTGCTGCAATGCGTGGATTAGCCTTTCGTCGAGTGTTGTTGTCCGCCAAGCTATTGTTTCGGCTTCATCTTTGTTTGCGGCTGTTCCTGCTAATGCCATCACTTCGTTTAGTGTGTCTTCTTTACGGCAAAGGATGAAGTCCTCAAGAGTTTGTATCTGTTGCGCGTTAAGGTCGGCATAGGTTATTTTCGAGTATGGGTTGACTATTCCCATGTTCATTCCTTTGTCGATTGCGATGTTCAAGAAGACGGCATGTATTGCCTCCCTGAGGAAGTCGTTGCCCCTGAATGCGAATGACAGGTTGCTTACTCCCCCGCTTATGTTTGCCATGGGGAGTTTGCTGTGAATCCATTCTATTGATTTTATGAAATCGAGCGCGTACCTGTCGTGTTCTTTGATGCCTGTGCCTATTGCCAGTATGTTAGGGTCGAAGATTATGTCGCATGGGTTCATGCCTGCTTTGTTGACGAGGAGGTCGTATGCCCTGGCACATATTTGCGTTTTGCGTTCGAATGTGGTTGCTTGCCCTTGCTCGTCGAAAGCCATGACTACTGTTGCCGCCCCGAGCTTGATTATTTCTTTGGCTTGTTTGAGGAAGTGTTCTTCTCCGTCTTTCAGCGAGATGGAGTTAACTATTGATTTTCCTTGCAGGCATTTTAATCCTGCTGTGATGACTTCCCAATCTGAGGAGTCGATCATGACTGGCACTTTTGCCACTTCGGGGTCGGATGCTATCAAGTTCAGGAAATTGACCATTTCGTTTTTCGCGTCGAGCATTCCGTCGTCCATGTTGACATCGAGTATTTGCGCCCCGTTTTCGACTTGTTCCCTTGCTATGCTCAGTGCTTCGTCATATTTTTTTTCTTTTATTAGCCTGAGGAATTTCCTTGACCCGGCGACGTTGCATCTTTCTCCTATGGTTACGAAATTGTACTCCGGCTTTATTTCTACTGCCTCCAATCCCGAGAGCCGCAAGCATGCTTCTTTCTGCTTTGGCGTATGCGTTTTTGCTGTTCTTGCCAGTTCTGCGAGTTTGCTGATGTGTTCTGGCGTTGTCCCGCAGCACCCTCCGACGATGTTTGCCATGCCTTCCTGCAGGAGTTGTTTTATTTCGTTTCCCATCTCCCCTGGCGTTTGTGCGTAACACCCCAATTCGTCAGGCAGTCCGGCATTGGGGTAGACGCTGATGTAGCAGGGTGCTATCTGCGAGAGGTGTTTTACGAAAGGCATCATTTGTTTGGCTCCGAAGGAGCAATTCAGGCCGATTGAGAATATGTCGTAGCTTGACACCGAGACGCAGAACGCCTCAAGTGTTTGCCCTGACAATGTCCTGCCCGAATTGCCTGTTATTGTCACCGAGAGCATGACGGGGACTTTTTTCCCCGTTTTTTCCATGGCGGTGTTTGCCGCGTGTATTGCAGCTTTGGCATTGAGTGTGTCGAAGATGGTTTCTATAAGGAGTGCGTCGACGCCATTTTCGATGAGCGCGGTCATTTGTTCTTCGTAGGCTGCCGCTAATTCGTCGAATCCCAATGACCTTGCTGCCGGGTTTTCGACATCAGGCGATATGGAGCATGATTTGTTTGTCGGTCCGATGGAGCCTGCGACGTACCGTGGCTTTGACGCATCTGCCATTGTATATTTGTCGGCGATGCTCCTTGCAATGCGGGCTGCGGCAGCGTTTATTTCCTTGACTTGGCTTTCGAGGGAATAATCCGACATTGAGATGCGGTTCGCGTTGAACGTGTTTGTTTCGATTATGTCGGCTCCGGCCTCAAGGTATTTCCTGTGTATGTCCTCTATAATTTCTGGTTTGGTCAGGCAGAGCAGGTCGTTGTTGCCTTTGAGTGGTGTGGGGTGTTGCTTGAATATTGCCCCGCGGAAGTCGTCTTCTTGCAAGCCGTGCTGTTGTATCATTGTTCCCATCGCCCCGTCGAGTACGAGCACGCGTTCGGCGATAGCTTCTTGCAGTAGTTTCTTTTGCATGGGGCTATTTCTTGAAAAATCTGTCGATGTACCTTTTGTCGTCCCTTTCCTTTATTGTTTCCCGCTTGTCGTATTGCTTTTTGCCCTTTGCCAGCGCTATTACCACTTTGGCATATCCTTTGTCGTTGATGAATAGCCTGACGGGGACTATTGTCAATCCGCTTTCCTTGACTTGCCGTTGCAGTTTTGCCAGTTCCTTTTTTTGCAGGAGCAGTTTGCGGTCTCGCCGGCTAGCGTGGTTGTTGTATGAGCCATAGAAGTACTCGGATCTGTTCATGTTCTCAAGCCACAACTCGTTTTTTGAGAAATAGCAGAACGTGTCCACCAAACTGGCTTTGCCGAGACGTATTGATTTTATTTCTGTTCCGGTAAGGACGATGCCGGCCACGTGCTTTTCAATCAATTCATAGTCAAAGCTGGCGCGTTTGTTTTTTATGTTTATGTCGTTGCCTTTAAGCAAGCCTTTCAATCCCATTCCTATATGAATTTATAGAAGATAAAATAAGTCAGCCCTGCCACCATCAACATTGACAGGAACGTTATCACGGTTAAGACGAGGCGTTTGTTGTCATCCATCTTGAACAGATGCCCGCACCCTTCCCAAACGAGGTATATTGTGTATACTTGGCAGAGCCACAACAGTATCTTGAAATCAATGGGAAAGGCCAAAAACGTGTAGGTGACAAAGAGCACCGTCATTGAATATGCCACTAACTTGTTGACATCGTCTTGCTTTGTGTCGATGTCGAACAATGGTTTTGCAATTTTGTTGATGAGGTATGTAGTGGCAAAAAACGACACGAACATCGGCATGCATGTAGTGCATGTGCCAATGATAGCATCTTTGAACAAATCGAATGGGTGCTTGGAGGCGGCAGCGTAATCGGTGATGAAGAATACGATGAAGGCCAGCATGCCTGACAAGCCGAGCATCGGATAGAAATATGCCTCCAGTGCTTCGGATTCTTTGTCGCTGCCGGCAATCTCGTCCCATGCCGCCGAAGGCTTGAACAAGACCGACACTATCCTTTTGTACAACCATTTGTAGTTCATCATGGCTTATGCTCTTCGGTTGTTATGAATTCGTTGATGTTGTTCTTGGCATATTCCGCTATTGCGTCGGTGAAGTCGGGTTCCAATGCAATGAACTCTTCTTCTATGTCGTCGAATTGTTCGTACTTCTCGTACAATGCCATGAATTCCTCCTCGTCCCTCTCCACTTCGAGGTCTTCCCTGTTCTTGGAGTATATCTTTCCGGCTTTATTGACCAGCGTTGCGAGCCTTGAAACGCCGAACAACCTTATTGATTTGGCAAATGGATTCCTGAAGATATATCCGCCGTAGCCGTTCTGGATGAGTTGGACGAATCCCCCATTCATCACCTCGTCCTTGAATATGCCGTATGCCAAGAGAGTGTTCTGCTGCCAATTGAGCGATGCTAACGATTCCCCGGTCAGGCTATTGCCTGCCGCCACCCTTATGCTTGAAATCAAGAAATCCAAGAAACTTGAACTGCCTTTGCTCGCCGCCTCCTGCAAGCCGGGAGCTTTCATTGCCTCCATAACACAGCCTTATTGCACACGGCAAAGATAGGCAATTAAACGGGAGCAGGCAAAACTGTAAAGTCCTTTTGCCCGTTGGTGGATTAAAGTTACGAATGCAACCGTGTTGGCAAAGAAGCGAAAAAAACTTTG
>CAZWPW010000013.1:0-20975 GCA_964635525.1 uncultured Bacteroidaceae bacterium | reverse complement strand
AGCGGCAAAAACATACAACCCAAGCCGCCCTTGGGTTGTATATCTTTTTGTCAATCCGCAACCCCCGCAAAAAAGCATAGCCAAGCGCCCGGGAAAAACGACGCACCCGCCCGTGCGGAACAAATATCCTTTTCCAGAATGACAAGCAAGGCGCATGCGCTATCTTTGCATGCTTGAAGACGAAACACAACCGCATATCAACAATACATGAGCAACGAACCAGAGAGAGAGCTGATAGCAAAAACGTTCAAAGGCCTTGAGGCGGTGCTTGCCAAAGAACTTGAGGCCATCGGCGCCAGCAACGTGAAGCAAGGAAAGCGCGTTGTTTCCTTCACCGGCGACAAACGCATGATGTACAAGGCCAACTTCTGCCTGCGCACGGCAATAAGGGTTCTCAAGCCAATCATGAAGTTCAAGGCCAGGAATGCCGACGAAGTATACGAAAACGTCTCTGGCATAGAGTGGGAAACATACCTCTCTCCCACATCGACGTTCGCAGTCGATGCCACGGTGCACAGCGAGATATTCCGGCATTCGATGTACGTCACATACCGCGTGAAGGATGCCATCGCCGACTACTTCACCACACGCCATGGCCGCCGCCCCTCGGTTAAGCTCAGCAATCCCGACATATACCTGAACATCCATATTACTGACGACGATTGTACCCTGTCCCTTGACAGCTCGGGTGAATCGCTCCACAAGCGCGGATACAGGGTAGGGACGGTAAAAGCGCCTATCAACGAGGTTCTCGCCGCCGGCATGATCATGCTCACTGGCTGGGATGGCGGCTGCGACTTCGTAGACCCCATGTGCGGCTCGGGGACATTGCCCATCGAGGCCGCCCTCATAGCCCGGAACATCGCCCCCGGAGTATTCAGGCAACACTATGCTTTCGAGAAATGGCCTGACTTCGATTCCGGCATGTTCGAGGAAATCTTCAACGACGATTCGCAGGAGAGGGAATTCAAGCACAAGATATACGCCTACGACATCGACCCCGCAGCCGCTGCTACGGCGCGCAGCAACATGAAGGCGGCGGGCGTGGCAAAAGACATTGAATTGAAAATCTGTGACATAAAGGACTTTACATGGAGAGGGGGCAAGGCTATCATGGTCACTAACCCACCTTACGGCGAAAGGCTCTCGCTAAGAAGCTTGGGAGACCTTTACGCCTGCCTCGGCGAAAGGCTCAAGCACAAGTTCACTGGCAACACGGCGTGGATAATAGCCAATACCGAGGAGGCCTTCGACAGCATCGGCTTGAAAAGCTCCCAAACCATCGACCTCAATAACGGGGCGTTGGAATGCAAATTCAAGAAGTACGAGACCTTCAGCGGCAAATACAATGAGCATAAGGCTGCATTGAACGCCCAGCATGCTGGCGGAGATATCCACGGCAAGGGGCAAGGCATCGCTCCTCGCCGCGCATATACCTCCGACGACAGCAATAAGCCAGAGGGCAAGGGCAAGCGCACAGGCGCAGATGAGGCTAAACGCTCCACCGCCGCAAAGGCAGGCAAAACCGGCAATCTGCGCCAAGCAGACGGCAAAGGCGGCGCGGCGCAAGGCAAAAAAGACAGGCAGCGGAGCGCAAAACCGCAGAAGGAAAGCCCGTGGGGGCGCAGGGGAGACGATTGATACCCGCCCTCCCCGAACAGCATAGCGGCACGGCAACAATACAACCAAAGCAACGAAACCAACATGGCGGGCAAACAAGCCTGCCAAAAGCCACTAACATAATGAAGAAAATCACAGTCAGCTGCATGGCAATGGCACTAATGATGACAGGCGCAACGGCGCAGGACGGGAAACTGACGTTGGAAGACCTTATCCCGGGCGGGGAGACCTACGCCCAATACATCCCCGATAACATCCACGGGCTGCAATGGTGCGGCGACATCTGCATAGTGCCAGACACCGATACCTTGTATGCCATAGACCCATCTGACGGCAAAAGGACAGTTCTCGCCACGAGGGAAGAAGTGAACAATGCGTTGGAAGAGGCCGGCGGCGGAAATATGGCGGCGTTCTACTACGCACGTTTCAGCGATGGCGCCCCGGGCCAGTTCGAGATGATTACCCCGGGCAAGGTATTCACATACGACGTTGAAAGCAAAACGGCAAGGGGAATCATAACGTTTGACACGGCAGTTGGAAACCCTGACTACGCCCCGGGCAAAAAGAGGTTTGCATATGCCTCCGGGCAAGGTTTCATTGCTATCGACTATTCAAGCGGCGAGGCGGTGGAGTTCATAGCGGGCGGTATGATGCCTGAAGCCGACGGCATAGTGTACGGGCAAAGCGTGCACCGCAATGAGTTCGGCATTGAAAAGGGGACGTTCTGGAGTCCTGACGGCGAGAAATTAGCCTTCTACCGCATGGATGAAAGCATGGTGACCAACTATCCGCTTGTTGACATCGACGACAGGATAGCCAAGGCAGACCCAATCCGCTACCCCATGGCCGGGATGACGAGCCATGAGGTGAGCATCGGGATTTACGATGGCACTACGGGCAGCACAGTATACTTGAAAACGGCCAGCCCCGTCGACCGTTACTTCACTAACATCACTTGGAGCCCTGATTCGAGAAAGATCTATGTACAAGAGCTTAACAGGGACCAGAATCACATGCAGCTTATCAGGTACGATGCTGCAAGCGGTGATATGGAGGCGGTTATATTCGAGGAACGGCATGAGAAATACGTTGAGCCGCAGCATCCGCTCACCTTTCTCAAAGGCGATGACGGAAAGTTCATATACCATAGCCAACGTGACGGTTTCAACCACCTCTACTTGTACGGTACCGACGGGAAGCTCATCAGGCAACTGACCTCGGGACAGTGGGCGGTAGTTGACATCATGGGCTTTGACGAGAGCGGCAAGAACCTTTTCTACACGGCTACGAAGGAGAGTCCTCTTCAAATTCACCTTTACAAGGTCAACTTGAGAAGCGGCAAAAGCGAGCGTGTCACAAAGGCCTCCGGTACGCATTCCATCATCCTGAGCGAATCGGGCAAGTATGCCGTCGACAGCTACACGGCGCATGACGTTCCGCGTGTCATCGACATAATCAGCACAAGCGGAAAGGGGCAGGCAACCAATCTCCTTACTTCTCGAAACCCATACGAAGGCATTGACGTGCCTGGCATTGAGACCGGCACCATCAAGGCCGCTGATGGCGTGACTGACCTGTGGTGGCGCATGACAAAGCCTTCGGACTTCGATCCATCGAAGAAATACCCTGTGATTATCTACGTCTATGGCGGTCCCCATGCCCAAATGATCAAGGACGTATGGCGTTGGGCATCGTCCGGTTGGAGTTTCTATATGGCTGAAGAGGGGTATATCGGCTTCACTCTCGATAACAGGGGCAGCTCAGGCCGCGGTTTGGAGTTTGAGAACTGCACGTTCAGGAATCTCGGCGTGGAGGAATGCCGTGACCAGATGGAGGGCGTTGCCTTCCTCAAATCCCTCCCCTACGTTGACAGCGAAAGGATAGGCGTGCATGGCTGGAGCTTCGGGGGGTACATGACCACCGCTCTCATGCTTCGGCATCCTGGCACGTTCAAGGCCGGCGTTGCCGGCGGCCCGGTGATAGACTGGGCTCTTTACGAGGTGATGTACGGCGAGCGGTACATGGACACTCCTCAGGACAATCCTGAGGGTTACGAACGTACCAACTTGAACAACCTCGCCGGGAACCTCAAGGACAAACTGCTTATCATTCACGACTACAACGACAAGACGTGCGTGCCGCAACACACGCTTGGGTTCATCAAGTCGTGCATTGACAAGAGGACGTACCCCGACTTGTTCATCTATCCCGGGCATGACCACAACGTCATAGGGCGCGACAGGGTACACCTGCACAAGAAAATAACTGACTACTTCATAGAAAATCTCTAAAATACGGCAACAAAATGAATATACTTCTCATCGGCTCAGGAGGAAGGGAAAGTGCTTTGGCATGGAAGATTGCGCAAAGCCCTAAAGTTGACAAGCTCTTCATAGCTCCTGGTAACCCGGGGACAGCGCGCATAGGCGAGAACATTGACATCAATCCTAATGACTTCGGCGGAATAAAGGAGTTCGTCATTGCCAAGTACATAAACATGGTTGTCGTGGGTCCCGAGGATCCTTTGGCGAACGGGATAGCCGATTTCTTTTTCAACGACTGCCAACTAAGCCAAATCTCTCTTATAGGTCCCTGCAAGGCCGGCGCGCAACTCGAAAGCAGCAAGGATTTCGCGAAAAGGCTCATGAACAAGTACGGCATACCAACAGCGCGGCACAAGAGCGTGACAAGGGACAGCCTCGGCGAGGGGCTGGCATTCCTACGCTCGTTGTCGCCTCCTTACGTCCTTAAAGCCGACGGGCTTTGCGCCGGCAAGGGCGTGCTTATCCTGCCGACGCTCAAGGAAGCTGAGGACGAGCTTAAGGGCATGCTTGACGGGATGTTCGGTGCATCGTCGGCCACCGTGGTTATTGAAGAATACCTCTCGGGCATTGAATGCTCGGTTTTCGTGCTCACCGACGGCAAGAGCTACAAGCTGCTGCCTGAGGCCAAGGACTACAAGAGGGTTGGGGAGAACGACCAAGGCCCGAATACTGGCGGCATGGGGTCAGTATCGCCCGTTCCTTTTGCCGACAAGCAATGGATGGAAAAGGTAGAAGAAAGGATTATAAAACCGACGATAAAAGGGCTTCAAGCCGAGGGGATAGACTATAAGGGCTTCATCTTCTTCGGGTTGATGAACGTTGCCGGCGACCCGATGGTAATAGAATACAACGTGCGCATGGGAGACCCGGAAACCGAAACGGTGATGTTGCGCCTGAAGAGTGACATAGTTGACTTGTTTGAAGGCGTTGCCTGCGGTGACCTCGACAGAAGGCAAGTGGAGTTCGACAAGAGGGCTGCTGCCTGCGTGATGGTAGTTTCAGGCGGATACCCCGGGCATTACGGCAAAGGATACCCTATCAAGGGGCTTGAAGAGATTGACGATAGCATCCTTTTCCATGCCGGCACTGCAATATCCGATGGCAAGCTCGTCACCAA
The DNA here is from genome assembly GCA_964635525.1 of uncultured Bacteroidaceae bacterium. Lineage (GTDB taxonomy): Bacteria > Bacteroidota > Bacteroidia > Bacteroidales > Bacteroidaceae > Avibacteroides. The sequence goes on along the minus strand of CAZWPW010000013.1, from coordinate 15,914 downwards.
CGGGGGCAGGGTCATTGCGGTTAGCTCGTATGGGAAGGACAAGGCTGAGGCTTTGGCTAAAAGCCTTTCCAACGCCGGCAAGATAGATTTCGAGAAGAGCTATTTCCGGCGGGACATAGGCTTCGACCTTTGACCGGCATCCTGCTTTGTGCCTTGCCGCACTGCTTGTTGGCAATTTTTCTGTCCGCTGCACGCAAACAACATAGAATGCAATGAAAGACAAACTCAAAACGGCAATTCTCCAAAACCGCACCTCATTGGCGGTTGCAGGGGTTATTTATTTCGCCTCGTTCATAGCATTCAGGCATGATGCATCATCGCAGGGTGGGACGGGCATAATGTGGGAATGGTTGGAGAGGACTCTTCCCACCATCACTGAATCACGTTGGACTACCCTTGGCGTGCACTTGGCAGCCTTCTTGATGCTTGCCGCCCTTGATTCCCTTTTCACGCTAACAAAGTCAAGGACATATTCGCAGACCATGGTGGTGATGTTTCTGCTCGCTGCCATGCCTCCTGTATTCAATTCTGGAGCGGGTACATTGGCGGGGCTGCTTGTGTTCTGCTCGTTGTTCCCGTTCTTCTCTTCCCAAAAGAACAATAATTATGCCAAGAGAATGGTTTCGTCGGGCTTCTTATTAGGACTTGCTTCTCTGAATTTGCCCCACGCGTTGTTGCTTATACCTGTTTTCATCATCATGATGCGCAGCTTGCAGAATCTGTCGTTGCGCAACTTCATATCTCTGCTTTGGGGAGTCGCATTGCCATTCTTCGCCGTTGGAACATACTCGTTATACACCGACCAAGGGCATGTAATGACAAGGGCTGTGACCGATGCATTCAACTTTGAGATGGGCACTTTAAGCAGCATGGACACCGTCGTTTTCATCAATCTTGGATTTATCGCATTGGTTACATTGGCAAGTGTCGTGCATGCATTGCGAAACCCGCACAAGGACAAGCTTAAGACGCGTCCGTTAGTTAACCTCCTTTGCCTTATGGCCGTACTGCCTTTGGTTGCTGCCTTCGTTGCACCTCGGGAAGCCGATTCGTTTATCTCATTGGCATTAATGCCCTCTGTAATACTCCAAGCGCGGGCTATCGTGCTGATTGAAACAAGGAAAGCCTCTGCCATCACCAAAACCATGCTTGTATTGGCGGTTGCCACATTCATCGCTAACATCTGCCTTATGTAATGGAAGAGCTGATGCATCTTTTGCAAGAATGGGGCTATGCCGGTTCATTCCTCGCAGCATTGCTTGCGGGAAGCATAGTGCCTTTCAGCTCCGAGCTGGTGCTTATTGCGTTGTTGCAGGCGGGGCTTGACCCCGTGTGGTTAGTGTTGTGCACAACGCTCGGCAATACGTTTGGCGGGATGACCTGCTACTGGATCGGCATGCTCGGGAAAATGGAATGGATAAATAAATATTTCAAGGTAAAACAAGAAACGTTGGACAAGCTGCGCACCTTCCTGCAAGGCAAGGGCAGAGCCATGGCAGCTCTTACGTGCCTGCCATACGTGGGCGAGCCAATAGCTATCTGCCTAGGGTTGATGAGAAGCAGTGCCATACCTACGGCAATCTTCATGTTCATGGGCAAACTGGCACGCTATGCCATTGTTGCAGCGGTGTGGATGAAAGCAAGCGAAATGATTTCCGGGTAATGGATATGATAATAGAACAGACTGCTGACGGGTACGATACGCTGTACCTTCCCGGAATCGATGAACGCTACCATTCCGCTAAGGGCGCATGCAGTGAATCAATGCACGTGTTCATAGCAATGGGTTTCAACCACTGCACAAGTCAATCTCCCAAAGTGATTGAATTCGGGTTCGGCACTGGTCTCAATGCCTTGCTTACGGCTAACGAAGCCAACAAACAAGGAAAGAAGACAACATATATCGCGTTAGAGCTGCATCCGCTGCCAGGCAACATCATATCCGCGCTCAACTACACTTCCCATATGGATGCTGGGCAAGCCTCGACATTCGCAAAGATGCATGAGGCAGAATGGGGCAAGCCTGTGGAGATAGCACCTTGCTTCACTATCGAAAAGATAAAATGTGACTTCACAGAATCAAGTCAATGGAAAACGAAAGGGCCTTTTGATGTCGTGTACTTCGATGCTTTCGCACCCGAAAAACAGCCAGAGGCATGGAGCAGTCAACTGCTTGGCGAGATAGCTGAAAGCATGGCGAGCGGAGCATCGTTCGTGACATATTGTGCGAAAGGCGCAATAAGGAGATGCCTGCAAGACATAGGTTTGACGGTTGAAAGGCTGCCAGGCCCTCCAAACGGGAAAAGAGAAATAATCAGGGCAACAAGGCCTGATACAAGGCAAACATAACAGCAAACATATAGGATGAAAATAAGAACAACACTGCTCATAGCCATAGCTGCACTGGCTGCCGCTTGCAGCAATACAAAACAGGGCAAAAGCAACCAAAAGACTGTGGCGGTCAGCATAGAAGCACAAAAATATTTCATCGAAAGGATTGCCGGTGGAAATGTAAATGTGATAACCCTTGTGCCGAAGGGGGCAAAGCCAGAGGCCTACGACCTGACGCCGAAGCAAATCATTGAACTGGGGAACTGTATCACCTACTTCACAATGGGTCATCTGCCTTTCGAGAAAACATGGATAGACAAATACGGCGACAACCACCCGCACACTAACATCGTCAACATGTCACACGGCATAACACCCATAATCACCGACCATGACCATGCACCGCAACATGCTTTTCATGACGAAAAATCGAAATTCATCGACCCGCATACATGGATGTCAGTAAAGAACGCATTCACCATAGCAAAGAATGGATATGATGGTTTGTGCACTGCAGACCCTGCGAACAAAGACTTATACAGGATGAGGCTCGACACGCTTGAGAAAGAATTGTTCGAACTCGACAAAACCATCAGGGACAAGCTCGCAGAAGCTGACAGCGCCTTCTTGATATTCCACCCGGCATTGACTTACTTTGCCAGCTATTATGGGCTAACACAAATCAGTGTCGAACGCGACGGGAAAGAGCCGTCGCCGAAGGAAATGCGCCGCATAATCGACATAGCAGAACGGGAAAACATAAAAATAATGTTTATCCAGCCCGAGTTCGACAAACGCTCTGCCAAGACCTTGGTAGAGGCAACGGGGGTGAGGCTCATAGAAATCAATCCGCTTGCATACGACTGGAAAAGCGAAATGCTCAACATAGCAAATGCATTGGCAAGCACAAACGACAACAACAATGAATCGTCCATTAGCGAGCATAAATGACTTGCGCGCCGAATACGACGGCAAACAAGTGCTGCACGGCATAACGATAAACATCGCACACGACGACTACATCGCCATTACAGGTCCAAACGGCGGAGGCAAGACGACTTTCGCCAAATGCTTGGTGGGATTGAAAAGGCCATCGGGCGGGACAATCGAGTTCTTCAAGGATGGGGCAAAGGCCAAGCACATCAACATCGGGTACATGCCGCAATACTCAGCCATTGACAGCAAGTTCCCAATAAGCGTAAGGCAAGTAATCCTGTCGGGGACTTTAACCGGCAAGCGCATGGCTGGCGGCTGGAGCAAGAAAGAAATGCGCGACAGCGATGAAATGATTGAAAAGATGGGGCTTGATGGGCTTGCCAGCGTGAGCCTCGGAGAACTTAGCGGAGGGCAAAGGCAGAGGGCGTTGCTCGCAAGGGCGGTAATTGGCAAACCCGACCTGCTTGTGCTTGACGAGCCTAACACTTACGTTGACAGGGAACACGAATCAATGTTCTACGACCTGCTTGGAGAACTGAACAGGCAATGTGCGATAGTAATCATAAGCCATGACACCCCAGCTTTGGCGGGCAGAGCTAAATCGCTTGCCTACATTGACGGGACGCTCGAGTGGATGCGCGAGGCCTGCGAATGAGACAGGAAGTGTTCATGCGCTGTTGGCGGCAGATGAAAGGGTGTCAGGCTATTACTGCTACTTGCTTGGTATTGACTGAGCAATGCGCCTCCACGACATTGATTACATAGTCGCCAAGCTTCTCGCACTCGCATATCATATCCATGTAGTTGGCGCCGCTCTGGTAGTCGTATTTCTTTGACCTTATGTTGGCCAAGTTCTGCTCTTTCATCATGTCGCGGAAGTTGTTCATCTCATTCTCTATGTTGAATGACTTGCTGACATCTGCCGATTGACGCAGGTCAATATCAGAAACGCGCTTTTTGACTATTTCCAACATGTTGTCAAGGGCAGATTCGGTCAACATGAACATCTGCTTGACATGCGTCTGCTGCTCTGCTGTCAAAGGCTCACCGTTCTGATGCTTGGCACGGCTCATCGTCCTTGCCAAATTGAAACAACTGTCGCCTATGCTTTCCAATTCGCTTATTTCCCTCAACATCGACCTTGCCCGCGACTTGCTCTCTGAACTCAACCGCCCCTCTGCCACCTTGTCAAGATAGCGGGCTATCTCTATTTCCATGCTGTCGCAGATGTTTTCATACTTCTCTATCCTGCTGAAGAGCTTGTTGAACTCATCGTCTTTCTTGTTCTCCAACAAACCGGGAAGCATGGCAAACATCCTTTTGACGCGCTCGGCGAAGAGTTCTATCTCTTTCCCGGCCTGCAAAAGCGACAATTCGGCTGTTGACAGGAGGCCGCCGCTTATGTAACGCAGGCGGAACTCATCGTCGCCGGCTTTCTTGGGTATGATGGCGCAAACAGTCTTCTCAATGAGCTTGACAAGCCATATCATTACGAAAGTGTTGGAAATGTTGAATGCGGTGTGGAAGGCCGAGAGTTTGAAAGTCACTGCAACCGACGGGTCAGACACGCCCATGCCGTTTTCAACGAACCAAGACACGGCACTCGTGAAAGGATAGAATAGTGCAAGCACCCACACCACCCCGAAGACATTGAACATCAAATGGGCCATTGCTGCCCTCCGCGCCTGGGTGTTGCCCGTCAATGCTGCAAGGTTGGCAGTTATGGTAGTGCCTATGTTCTCGCCAAGGACAAGCGCCGCACCCAAATGGAAGTCTATCCACCCGTTGGCACACATTATAAGCGTTATGGCCATCGTTGCCGCCGATGCCTGGACTATCATTGTCACCACAGCGCCGACTATTAGGAAGAGGATTATCGAGCCGAATCCCATACCAGTGTAGTTGGTGAGGAACTCGAGCATCTCGGGGTTCTTAGACAAGTCGGGCGCATTGCCTGTCATTGCCGAAAGCCCCATGAAGAGCAAAGCAAAACCGAAAATAAACTCACCCACCGACTTGCGGTGGCTATTTACAGAAAAGATGAAAGGGATGCCAATGGCCATGAGCGGCAGGACAAAGTTGGCGATGTCAACCTTGAAACCTAATGCCGAAATGAGCCAAGCCGTGACGGTAGTCCCTATGTTGGCTCCCATAATCACTCCTATCGACTGCGTCAAAGTGAGCAAGCCTGCGTTGACGAAACTGACTACCATCACAGTCGTTGCCGACGACGATTGCACTAGCGCCGTCACTAACATACCCGTCAAAACACCCGCCAAACGGCTTTTGGTCATTGCCGTTAGTGTTTTCCTTAATCTGTCACCTGCGAATTTCTGAAGACCCTCGCTCATTGTCTTCATCCCATAGAGGAAAAGAGCAAGGGAACCAATGAGCTTTAAAAAATCATAAAACGAATAGTCCATTTGTCGGTATCGTATGGCACTTTAATATCTATAGGAAGAATATTACGTATATTTACTTCGCAAAAGTAAAGTATCGCAACCTATGTTACAAATTTATTGCAAGAATAACGGGCGCAGCGCAGAAGTAGAACCCGGCACAACGGTGCTCGAAGCGGCGAAGGTGCTTGGGGTAGAAATGCCCTACGGCATAGTCAGCGCGAAGGTCAACAACGTTTCCCAAGGATTGGAGTTCAAACTCTACAACAATAAGGATGTCGAATACCTCGACGTGCGCGACATGTCAGGAATGCGCACCTACGTCCGCTCTCTCTGTTTTATACTGTGCAAAGCCGTGGCTGACGTGTTCCCGCACGGGACAATAAAGCTGGAACACCCCATCTCAAAGGGATATTACTGCAAATTAGACATAGGCAAGCCCGTCACTATCGGCGACATAGAGCGCATAAAGGCTCGCATGCACGAGATTGTCGGGTACGACATGCCATTTCGCCGCCACGAATGCCATACGATAAAGGCCATGAGCTTGTTCAGCAGCCTCGGCATGCACGACAAGGTCAAGCTGCTTGAAACCTCAGGCAGGCTATACACCACATACTACTCGCTTGGCGATATGGCTGACTTCTACTACGGCAACCTGGTGCCAAGCACGGGATATGTCAAGGTTTTCGACATCGTGAAATACTATGACGGGATTCTCATGCGCATCCCCTCGCGCAACAACCCCAACAAGCTCGACGACTTCGTAAAGCAGGACAAAATGCTTGACGTGTTCAAACAACACTTGCATTGGATGGATATACTGGGTCTGTCGAACGTCGGCGATTTGAACGAGGCCGTCAACAAAGGCCACGCAACCGACATAATAAACGTTTCGGAGGCACTGCAAGAAAAAATCTTCGCAAACATAGCCGATCGCATAGCCGAAAGGCAAAACGCCTCAAATCCGGTCAAAATAGTGCTTATCTCAGGCCCCTCGTCATCAGGTAAGACGACGTTCAGCAAGAGGCTGTCGATACAACTAATGGCAAACGGGATAAAACCCTACCCGCTGTCTATCGACAACTATTTCGTGGAAAGATTGCAGACTCCGCTCGACGAAAAAGGAGAATACGACTATGAATCATTGTATGCCGTCGATTTGGAACTGTTCAACTCGCAACTCAATGACCTTCTCTCGGGCAAAGAAGTAGCACTGCCCACTTACAATTTCCTGACAGGGAAAAAAGAATATCGGGGCAACAAACTCAAAGTCGACAAGAACATGGTGCTGGTGCTCGAAGGCATACACGGGCTAAACCCGACATTGACCCCGCACATTCCCGATGACAACAAGTTCAAGGTATACGTTTCAGCGTTGACAAGCATTTCGCTCGACAACCACAACTGGATTCCGACCACTGACAACAGGCTGCTGCGACGCATAATACGCGATTACAACACGCGAGGGTATTCGGCACGGGAAACCATCCACCGTTGGCCAAGGGTAAGGGAGGGGGAAGAGAAATGGATATTCCCCTACCAAGAGAACGCCGACGTGATGTTCAACTCGGCTTTGCTGTATGAATTCGCAGTGCTCAAACGCTACGCCGAACCGATATTGTCAACTGTCCCGCAGTCATGCCCTGAATATGCTGAGGCCTACCGGCTTATGAAGTTCCTCAACTATTTCGTGCAAATACGCGACAATGAAATCCCGCCAACGTCGTTGCTAAGGGAATTCCTCGGGGGCAGCAGTTTCACCTACTGACAAACCACGCACATGGCGCAGCAAGCAACCCTCTGGCAATTAGCAAGGTTTTTTCTATATTTGCAGAACTACATAGCATTCCAACATGAACATTGCACTGATAGGGTATGGGAAAATGGGGCATGCCATCGAGCATGTAGCCCTTGCAAGAGGACATAACATAGTAAGCATAATAGACCGGGACAACCGCCATGACTTCGATTCGCCAGGCTTCGCCTCAGCAGACGTGGCAATAGAGTTCACCGCCCCTGACGCAGCTTTTGACAACATAAAGGAAGCCTTTGCAAGGGGAATAAAAGTAGTCTCCGGCACAACGGCGTGGATAGACAAGCATGAAAAGGAAATAAACGAACTCTGTGCAAACGGGGCAACCTTGTTCTGGGCTTCGAATTTCAGCATAGGCGTGGCAGTGTTTTCAGCCATAAACAAGAAGTTGGCAACCATGATGAACCACTTCGCTGACTACGACGTGGCCATGACAGAAACGCACCACGTGCATAAGCTTGACGCGCCAAGCGGCACGGCAATAACACTCGCCGAACAAATCATTGAACGTCTCGACCGCAAAGACGGCTGGGCAAAAGACGGGCAAAACGGTAGCTCGCAGCTGCCAATTAAGTCCATCAGGGAGGGCGAAGTGCCAGGCACGCACACTGTCTCCTACGAAAGCTATGCAGACAAAATAACTATCACGCACGAGGCAAAAAACAGAAGCGGATTCGCATTAGGAGCCGTAATAGCAGCCGAATATGCTTTCAGCCGCAAAGGAAGATTGACAATGGACGACATGTTTGACTTTTAAACTTTCACCCGCTAACGTATGGATTCAGCAAGCAAACAAACACAGCGCCTAGCACAACGCATCAAAAAGGCAGGCAAAAGGCGATGGATCACAATGGGCGTGGCAATGCTGCTATACGTCATATTCATCATCTGGGTTAGAAGCTGGCTCGGAGTAATCGTTATTCCTTTCATCTTCGACGCATACATAACCAAGATAATCCCGTGGACGTGGTGGAAGAAAATCAAGAACAAAAGCTTGCGAACGCTAATGAGCTGGGTAGATGCCATAGTATTCGCGCTGGTGGCGGTTTACATGGTCAACATCTTCTTCTTCCAAAACTACCAAATACCGACATCATCATTAGAGAAAAGCCTGCTCGTGGGCGACTTCCTCTTCGTCAGCAAGATGAGTTACGGGGCAAGGACACCAATAACCCCGCTGACAATGCCGCTGACGCAGCACACAATGCCCGTCACGAACACGAAAAGCTACATCGAATGGCCGAAATGGGAATACAAGCGTGTTGCTGGATTCGGCAAAATAAAGCATGGCGACATAGTTGTCTTCAACTACCCGACAGGGGACACCGTAATGCTGAAAAACCAGCAAACCGACCTATACAACGTCGCATACGACATAGGAAACGAATACTACGCTGCAATACTGCCTAAACTCGACAGCCTCTCGCTTGAGCAACAGTATGAAGCATATAAATCAATATATGCCTACGGGCGAAATTTCATTACGCAACACCCCGGAATATTCGGTGACCTGTCAACCCGCCCTGTCGACCGCCGCGAGAACTATGTCAAGAGATGCGTGGGGCTGCCAGGCGACACACTGCAAATCATCGACAAGACAATATACATCAACGGGCAAGCGCAGCAACAACCCAAAAACGTACAATTCAACTACATAGTACAAACAAATGGAATGCCAATCCCCGACATATTGTTCGACGAGCTGGGCATAAGCAAGGACGACCGCATGCGCTGGGGAACGGGAAACATATCATACTGTTTGCCCCTGACCACCGAGATGCTTGACAAGCTAAAGGCAAACCAACGCCTGGTGAAAAGCATAACGCCAATGCCTGCATACGGGCAATCGCAAACGTTGTTCCCGCTGAACAAACGCAAAGACTGGACGCAGGATAACTACGGCCCCATTTGGATACCCAAAAAAGGTGCTACGATAAACCTGACATTCGACAACCTGCCGCTATACGAAAGATGCATCTCGGTATATGAAGGCAATGACTTGAAAGTGGCAGGCGGAGAAATATACATCAACGGAACTAAGTGCGACACATACACGTTCAAGTATGACTATTATTGGATGATGGGCGACAACCGGCACAACTCAGCCGACTCACGCTATTGGGGCTTCGTGCCCGAAGACCACATCGTAGGCAAGCCGCTCTTCGTTTGGCTCTCGTTAGACAAAGACAAGAACTGGTTCGAAGGCAAAATACGATGGAACAGGATATTTAAATGGGTCGGCAATATATGATTAAACAACGAATACAGCTTCACGCCAAATGAGGTTCTGGAAAACATTAGCGGTGTTAATTGCATTGGCTGCATGGGTTTGGCTCGCAGTCTGCCGACCCTATTCCATACCTATGGGTGGGATGGAGCCATCATTCTTCAAAGGCGACAATGTGCTCGCCTTCAAAAAATGGTGCGACCGAAACTTGCGCAAAGGCGACTTTGTCGTCTACTCAACCCAAAGCGAAGGAACCGGAAAACAGATAAGACTGTGCGTGGCACGCATAGCGGCAATGCCAGGCGAGACGCTGCTCATGGACAGCACGAGGAGCAAGATAGCCAAAGCTAACGGGGAGCCTCTGCCCTACGAACGGGAGATATACCTCTACAACAACAAATACGACAACCAAGTGGCCGGCATGCTTAGCAAATATGGTTTTGCAAACAATGAGCTGTTAGGACAAGACGGAGAATATTCAGCAAGGACACTAACAAAGCAGGAATACGAGTTCCTCAAACGTGCCTGCCCCGACGACCTTGAGTTGCATGCCGCAAAGACAGAAACGCACGGGAAAACATCTGAAATCATTGTTCCAAAGAAAGGACAACGCATCTATGTCACGCCAGGAAACATGGAAATGCTGTGCCAAGCACTCACAAAGTACGAGAAGTGCACGGCTGAAATCGACAGCGGAAAACTCATCGTCAACGGGAAACCTGTAGCGGCACTCATCTTCGGACGCGACTACTATTGGCTGCAATCGGTCAACGTCACTGACCTCAATGACTCACGCACGTGCGGACTGATGCCACGCTCAGCATTTGAAGGGCGGGTGCAACTGACTCTGTTCTCGTGGTCGCCCAACCACGGGGTATGTTGGGACAGAGTGCTCAGGAGGGTCAAATGAACCCTACTGCAATACTTCCCTCATGCTACCTTCCCCCAATCGCATACGTGTCAATGCTCATGCGGTATGAGCAAGTCATTATCGACGTGCATGAACGCTATGTGAAACAAACCTACCGCAACCGATGCCGCATAGCCTCGCCCAACGGACCTATCGCGCTAAGCATCCCCGTCACCAATGATTCGCATTCATCACCAATGACTGATGTCAAGCTGTCAGGTCATGGCAATTGGAAGAGAGTGCATCTTGCCGCGCTCGATTCATACTACCGCCACACGCCATATTACGATTACTACCGCGATGACTTTGCCAATGTATTCGAACAACACGACACTAAACTCGTTCCGCTGAACACTGCATTGCTCAAGTTGATTTGCGAACTGATGGGAATAACGCCAAGAATAGAATTAAGCACAGAATACGTCAATGCGGGACTATACCCCGGCACAGATGATTACCGGAATATCATGTCGCCAAAAGTTGAGTCGGAACATGTATTCAACCAGTTCAAAGCGCGGCCATACTACCAACTGTTCTCTGAAAGAAACGGATTCATACCAAACCTCAGTTGTATAGACCTGCTGTTCAATATGGGGCCGGAAAGCCCTCTGTGGCTTTAAAGCACCAAAAGGAAAGTAAGAAGGCAACAGCACGCACGCTTACCGGATTATGGCAATCTTAGTGACTATGCCTGTCTTGCCATCAGGGTCAGAAGCAACGACGAAGTAAATGCCTGTTGCCACCTCGCGGCCATAAGCATCCTTGCCATCCCAAGCGAAAGAACCACCAAGCGAAGTTCCCGAAGCTATGACGCGTCCTGCCGTATTGGTTATCTTTATGTCGGTGTCATAAACAAGCCCGGTTACTGTTATCATCCCTTGGTAGCCCGGCTCAACAGGATTAGGAAAGGCATACACCGCATCGCGGCTGAACTCATCGGCTGGCTCACTCGAATCAGTGCGGTAGCTCAAAAGACCGGCATCAGTGCCGATGAACAACTCACCTGTTTTGGGATTGAGAGCAAGGCTTTGGATGTAATTTGAGAACAAAGGGCTGTTATCTGTGTTGAAATGCTCAATCATGTCAATGCCGTCAGAACTGAGCAGGTAAACGCCCGTGTTCTGAGTGCCAATCCATTTGCGGTTAGCTCCGTCAACGGCAATGGCGGTGACCGTCTCGTTGCTCAAAAGGTAATCGGCCAAGTTAGTGCCGTCATTGCGCGGAACTTTGATTTGGGTCAATTGGGGCGTGCCGCTGCCAAAGATGCTTGAAGGATTGCTTATCACCAACGGGCCGCTCGTCGTGCCAACCCATATCGCACCGTCCCTGTCCTCGGCAACCGAATAAACGGCAAGCTCGCCAAGTGTCTCGCCATCCTGGTTGACAAAAGATGAGATATACTTTGTCTGGTCGTCGCTCGTGTCATCAACAGTGCCATTGTAGTCAAAACAAAACAAACCTGTCTGCGTACGCCTGAGGGTTATCCATATACGCCCCGCGCTGTCAATAATCATCCGGTCTACTGTCGGAGCTCCGGCTATGTCAGTGTGGTTGAATGCCGTCCATGTCCCATCGGCCTTCATCACGTTGATGATGGTCTGCGAACTCGAGTTTACCATCCACAAATTGTTGTCGCTGTCATAGTTGAGGCCGTCGGTGCGTACGTACCAGCGCGGCTCGGGCTCGTTGGGCAAAACGCTTGTCAAGGTGCTGTTCACCATATCGGGATCAGCGTAGTAGGTGTATAGCTCGACGAAATTGTCATCCTTGAACTCATATAACCCTCCGAACGAACTTGTGGCAAAGATGTGCGTCGGGTCACGAGGGTCAATAGCCACCGATGTCGTGTTGTAGTAGTGCGTTCCCGTCTTTGAACTGATGTCCTCGTCAAGATAGCTCCACATTCCTCCGCTGTAGCGCATCACAGTGCCAGGATTGAAAACATCTGGATAGTTTAGCATCCCGCCGGCAATGTAAAGGTCGGTGTCGAAAAACTTCATGAAATAGAACAGTTCATGGCGAGGTCCGTCAGGAGCGAGGCTGGTGTACTGCGCAGTGAAGGAGCCATTCTCCAATTTGTAGGCATTCATCAAACCACTGCCGCACGCGCACCAATAGGTGCCGGTACGAGTATTGTAATCGATGTCATAAAGGCTCACGTTAGGCGTCACGCTGGTGCGAGAACCATCCTCAGATATGATATATGCCACGCTGGTACGCCCGCAGATAACGGTGTTGCCCACACTGCGGACGTAAGTCATTTCGTCCGATAACACCCGCGTGAACTGTCCTGAAGAATCGCGCAGGTATAAGCCCTCGGTATTGATGCCGTACAACCGCCCATCGCCGGTGACCGCCAACTTGGTGAAAAGCGAAGCGTCGGCAAGCTCCCAGTTGCTGCCGTCAATGAGGTTGCGCGAAGTGCTGCCAGCATACACCCCGTTGTCGGTAGCAGCATAAAGGGTATCGTTCAAAAGGGCAACGTCCCGAACGGTGTAGTCAAACATGTAGGTGTTGCTGATCTCATGCTTCTCGATATTCAGCAAGCATATCCCGAAATTGCCGGCAAGGTAAGCAGTGCTGCTGTTGATGTATATGCTGTTTATCGTCTTGTCGGTAACTGACGAGGTGTTGGCGAGGTCGGCGATGTTGACCGTCCTTGAAGCGCGGATAAGCAAATCGATGTTGCCGCTCTCGTATGCTATCACAAGCGTTTGGTAGTCGGCAGAATACGCTATGGTCGAAATCTTTGTGTCGTAAAGCAGGTTGACCTTGTTATAAGTCTCTAAACTGTTGTCATCGGTGTCAAAAGAATACAGGTTGCCGTTGCTGAGGCAATACGTCAAGTTGCCGTAGCTCTCTACCTTGGTGGCATCGGTGAACGATTGGTAAGCAGCCCACTCGCCAACGGCCGTTGTCTGAGCAAAAGCGGGAAAAGACAGCACCAAAGCTGGCAACGCTACCGTGACAAAGAAACGGACCGAAACCTTCATGGCTTGATGGTTTTGATGTACCTGACCATCATCGACATGGCCTCGGCACGGTGGCTTATGGAGTTCTTCTCAGCATCGCCCATCTCTCCAAAGGTTTTTTCATAACCGTTAGGAACGAACACCGGGTCATAGCCAAAACCGTTCTTGCCTCGCCGAGAAACGGTTATTGTCCCTCTTACCTCTCCTTCGAAATAATGGACGATACCATCAATCAACAACGCAATGACGGTGAGGAAACGAGCCGAGCGGTTGACCTTGCCGCGCATCTCTGACAACAACTTGTCGATGTTGGCCTCATGGTCATGGCCAGAAGTAGCGTAACGGGCAGAATGCACACCCGGCGCGCCGCCCAAGCATTCGACTTCCAAGCCGCTGTCGTCGGCAAAACAGTTGTAGCCGTAATTGTTCTTCACATACTCGGCCTTCATCAAGGCATTGCCCTTGAACGTTGAAGATGTCTCTGGAATCTCGGCATAACAGCCAATGTCGGCCAGTGACAAAATCTCGAAACTATCGCCAACCATCTGGCGAACCTCGGACAGCTTGTGGGCGTTGTTGGTCGCAAAAACTAATTTCCTTTCCATCACGATCGAAAAACAGGTGTTCAGCTTGCGCCCCAATGCCCCGCGCACACCGCGCAATACTGCCGGCATGGAACGCATCCTTTTTTTAATTAAGAACGACAAACACCGCACTTTAATTGTGCTGCCACCATTAATTAGTGCTTCTAACAGTGGCTTCGCCACGGGGATTGGCTTGCATCCCGCGCAAAAATTTCTAACGACCGATCGGGTTAAACATATATTTTGCCATCATTTCATCAAAGAACCGTTTCATTTTCCTTTCCAAAAATTGATTTTCGCAATGATTTTTCGTATATTAGCCTCCAAAATTCAAAACTTAAACAGCATTATGAAAGACTTCCTTAAATACACCCTTGCTACGGTAACGGGCATCATTGCCGCCTCTTTGCTCCTTATCATCTTCTGCATAGGGATGGTTGCCGAGATGGCCTCGGCAAGCGATGCCAGCATCACGGTGAAAGACAATACCGTGTTCTGCCTCGACATTAACGGCGAGATTATGGAACGCGCTACCGAGCAGCCCTTTGCGATGCTCCTCTCTGATGACGAGACCAAGACTTACGGGCTTGACGACATCCTCTCGGCGATAAAGAAGGCCGGCGATGAAGAGAAGATCAGCGGCATATACCTTACTACCGGCACCGTGGAGGCTTCGGCGGCCACGTTGGAAGAGATACGCAACGCGCTGGCCGCGTTCAAGTCAACCGGAAAGTTCATTGTCGCTTACGCCGACAACTACTTCCAGTCGGGCTACTACCTTGCCAGCGTCGCCGACAAGGTGTACCTGAACCCCGTCGGTGCTGTCGAGTGGCGCGGGCTGACCTCTCTTTTTATGTCTTTCAAAGGGCTTCTTGACAAGCTCGGCGTCAAGATGCAAATCGTCAGGGTGGGAGATTACAAGTCGGCAGTTGAGCCTTACATCTCCACCAAGATGAGCGATGAGAACCGCGAGCAAGTCAAGGAATACATCACTTCGATATGGAATACGATGGTTGACGGCGTTTCCGCCTCCCGGGGCATTTCTTCTGAGCAACTCAACGCCTTGGCCGACAGTGGGATAATATTCGAAGATGCCCAGTCGTTCGTTGATTGCGGACTTGTCGATTCCCTCGTTTACCGCAATGACGTAGAGGCCAGCCTGAAAGCGATGGTTGGAATAGGCTCCGACGACAAGTTAAGGACGCTCTCGCTCACTGAGATGTCGAACGTAAAGAACAAAGTCCCGAAGGACAAGAGCGGCAACATCGTCGCCGTCTACTATGCAACGGGCAGCATCAATGACACCAAGGAAAACGATTGCATAGGTGCCCTGCGGGTAATTGAAGACATCAAGAAGCTCAAGGCCGACGAGCACGTCAAGGCCGTCGTAGTGAGGGTAAACTCCGGCGGGGGCAGCGCTTTCGGGTCGGAGCAGATATGGAAGGAAATCAGCGAGCTGAAAGCTGAGAAACCCGTTGTGGTTTCGATGGGCGACTACATTTCATGCAACGCCGATTATATCTTCGCGCAGCCGACGACCCTGACCGGTTCGATAGGAATATTCGGCATGCTGCCCGACGCAAAGGGGCTTTTGGATATGGCCGGCTTGGCCATGGAAACCGTCAATACCAACGCACTGAGCGACGTGGCCTATACTCACCGCCCGATGACCGATGTAGAAAAGGATTTGATGCAATCTCTCGTCAACCGGGGCTACGAGAGATTGCATCAAATCCTTT